>CAZZYR010000382.1:0-2924 GCA_964658235.1 uncultured Acetobacteraceae bacterium
AAACTTTTCCTAATAATGGATTAGAAACCAACCGCTCGACGAATTCCTCAGCAGCCATTCGCAAAAGTCTTTTGGTTCTTTTCTTCAGAAAAGAACGCCTTTCCTTAAGCCTGGACGCCTTTACTGGTGCTGTATTCGAAATGGAGCGCCACCCCTGGGCGGGCGATGGGGTGGATGGCGTGGGCGGCCATGGCGGCTTCGGAGAAGCCCTGCAGGATGAGTTTGAGTTTGCCGGGGTAGGTGGCCACGTCGCCGATGGCGAAGATGCCGGGGACGGAGGTCTCGCAGGTGGCGGCGGTGACGGCGATGTGGTGGCGGTCCAACTCCAGGCCCCAGCCGGCGATGGGGCCGAGATCCATGGAGAGGCCGAAGAAGGGGAGGAGGCGGTCCGCTGCGAGGTGGCGGGTGGTGCCGTCCAGATCCGCCACGGCGACTGATTCAAGCTGGCCGTTGGCGCCGTGCAGGCCATGGAGCTGGTAGGGGATGACCATTTCGATTTCGCCGCGGGCGGCGGCGGCATCCAGTTGCGCGGCTGATTCGGGGGCGGCGCGGAATTTCGGCCGGCGGTGGATGAAGTAGATCTTGGCGGCAAGATCCTTGAGCTGCAGCGCCCAGTCCACGGCGGAGTCGCCGCCACCGGCGATGACGACCGTGCGGCCGCGAAAATCCTCTTTTCGGCGGACGTAATATTGGACGGCGCCGGTGGCCTCGTAGGCGTCCAGGCCGTCCAGCGGGGGGCGGTTGGGGCCGAAGGCGCCGGCGCCTGCGGCGATCAGGATGGCGCGGGCGTGGATCTTGTCGCCTTTGTCGGTGCGCACGGTGAAGGCGCCGGGCGTCCCGGAGAGGGCTTCGACGCGGCGCCCGAGGAGGCGCGGGGGGGCGAAGGGGGCGATCTGCGATTCGAGCTGGGTGATGAGCGCGCCGGCTTCGATGGCGGGGTGCGCAGGGATGTCGAAGATGGGTTTTTCGGGGTAGAGGGCCGCGCATTGGCCGCCGACCTCGTCCAGTGCGTCGATCAGCACGCTGGAGAGTTTCAGCATGCCGCATTCGAAGGCGGCGAAGAGGCCCACGGGGCCCGCGCCGATGATGGCGACGTCGGTTTCGATCATGGCTGCGTGGTGCACCGGAAGCTTGGCATGCCACAAGGGGCATGATGCCGTTATCTGCGCCCCCGCATCCGATCGACCAGTCTGGGCTGGAGAGGCTGGCGGCGGAGATTGCGCCGACGCTGCGGCCGGGCGACGCGGTGCTGCTGGAGGGTCCGCTGGGCGCGGGGAAGACGACGCTGGCACGGGCGCTGATCCGCGCGGTGTGCGGCGATCCGGCGCTGGAGGTGCCCAGCCCGAGCTACACGCTGGTGCAGACGTACGCGGCGCCCGGCTATGAGCTGCATCATTTCGATTTGTGGCGGCTGGATGGGCCGGGGGGTCTGGTGGAGCTCGGCTGGGACGAGGCGCGCGCTGGCGTGGTGATTGTGGAGTGGCCGGACCGGCTTGGGGTTTTGGCGAATGCGCTGCGGATTCGGATTGGCTTGGCCGGCGGGGATTGGCGAAAGGTGGACGTGGTGGACCGCCGCTAGCCCCACCGTTTCGCAAAAGTTTTTTGGTTCTTTTTTTCAAAAAAGAACCGCTTGCCTTATCCCTACCCCATGGACGCCATCCTCCTCGCCGCCGGCCTGGGCACCCGCATGCGCCCGTTGACCGAAACAACACCTAAACCGCTGCTGCTGCTGGAAGGCCGCGCGCTGCTGGACCATGCGCTGGACCGGCTGGCGGCGGCGCAGGTGGGGCGCGTGGTGGTGAATGCGCATTGGCATGCGGGGCAGATCCGGGCGCATCTGGCGGCCAGGCCCGGGGCGCCGGCGACGATCCTGCGCGAGGAGGCCAGCCTGCTGGATACAGGGGGCGCGGTGCTGGCCGCGCTGGGGGACGGGTTGCTGGGGGCGGACGGGACGCCGTTCTTCGTGGTCAATGGGGATACGGTGTGGCTGGACGGGCCGCTGCCGACGTTGGCGCGGCTGGCGACGGCGTTGCGGCCGGAGTTGGACGCGGTGATTCTGGTGCACCGGACGTTTCAGATCCAGGCGGAGATCGGCCGGGGCGACTTCTTCCTGGATCCGTTCGGGGTGCCGCGGCGGCGGGTGGATCCGGAGGTGGCGCCGTATCTCTACGCGGGGATCACGCTGGCGCGGCCGCGGCTGTTTGCCGGGTGGCCGGCGGGCGAGACATCCATGAACGCTATCTGGGACCGCGCGATCGGGGCGCGGCGGCTGGAGGCGGTGGTACATGAGGGGCTGTGGTTTCACATGTCGCGCCCGGCGGACCTGGAGGCGGCGGAGCATGCGCTGGCGGCGCAGATGACGGGATCGACCACGTGAACGGTTCCCTGCGGCTGCGGCCGTCCTTGGCCAGCATTCCGCCGAACCTGCCGTTTCTGGACGCGCTGGCAGCCTGGTGGCTGGGGCGGGCGGGTGCCGATCCGATGAGTGTGGCGGACGGTATCTTCGTGGTGCCGACGCGGCGCGCGGCGCGCGGATTAGGCGAGGCGTTTCTGCGCCAAGCCGGCGGGCGGCCGCTGCTGCTGCCGCGCATCCTGACCTTGGGCGGGCTGGACGAGGCGCCGCTTGCTGCGGCCGGCGCGCTGGAGCTGCTGCCGGCGGTGCCACCGGCGCAGCGCCTGGCGGTGCTGACCCGGTTCGTGCTGGCGATGGGCGGGGCCAATGGCGCGCCGGTGGAGGCGGACCGGGCGTGGGTTCTGGCGGAGGAACTGGCGGCGCTGCTGGACGAGGCGGCGCGGGCGGAGATCGATCTGGCCACCGAACTTCCGGGCGCGGTGGGGGAGGCGTTCGCCTCGCACTGGCAGGTGACGCTGCGGTTTCTGGAGATTGTGACGCAGGCTTGGCCGGCCTGGCTGGCCGCGCAGGG
>CAZZYR010000383.1:0-2919 GCA_964658235.1 uncultured Acetobacteraceae bacterium
CAAGCCCAGCTTCTGGCCGAGCGCGACCGTACCGAACGCCTGGCTGCCGATGCTCCCATCGCTTCTCTCCCGCCGCCGCCCGCGCCGACACCCGCTCCCCCGCCGCCGGCATCTTCCTCCCCCCAGTCCGCCGCCGCCCCGTCCGGAACTGCCGCCCCAGTTGCCAGCGCCACGCTTGACACGGTCGAGGCTCCCCCCGCGCCGGCTCCGGCGCCTGCGCCAACACTCGCCCCTGGTCTCACCATCGCGGGCGCCCCGCCGGATCCCTCTGCCGCCCCCGCCATGCCGCCGGCCCCGCCGCCGCCCGCCACGTTCGAGGGCGTCTCCGCCGAACCCTCACCCACCCCGCTCGTCCTGCCGGCCGGCCTCGCACCGCCACCCTCCGGCACCCAGGTTTACTTCAGCGCTGGCGAAACCGCTCTTCCGCCTTCGCAGTCCCAGGCCCTGAAGGACTTCCTGTCCCACCGCCGCAAGCAGCCGATCGACATCATCGGCCTGGGCGAGGCGACGTCGGACACGCCGGACGGGCAGGCGGCCGCCATCGCCTTGGCCCTGCGCCGTGCGCAAGCCGTCGCCGCGGCGCTGCGGGCCATGCGCGTTCCGGCTGATGCGATGCACGTGTCCGCGCGGGCGTTTGGTCGGGGGGTGGTTCTGAGATTGTTGTAAGGAAGCAAGGTGTTCTTTTTCGAGAAAAAGAACCAAAAAGCTTTTATCCATTGGACCCGACTGTTGCGGCGACGCGCGCCCCATAGACAAAAGTTTTTTGCTTCTTTTTTTCAAAAAAGAAGGCCTTCCTTCTCTTGGGGCCGTTCAAATGACCGAAGAATTCCACCGCATCCGCCGCCTCCCGCCCTACGTCTTCGCCGAAGTCAACGCCGCCAAGGCGCGTGCCCGCGCCGCCGGCCAGGACATCATCGATCTCGGCATGGGCAACCCGGACAGTCCCACCCCGCCGCACATCGTTGCCAAGCTAGTGGAAACGGTCTCTGACCCGCGCACTCACCGCTACTCCACCAGCCGCGGCATCACCGGCCTGCGCCGCGCGCTTGCCGGCTATTACGCCCGCCGGTTCGACGTGAAGCTTGATCCGGAAACCGAAGTGATCGCCACGCTCGGCTCGAAGGAAGGCCTCGCCAATCTCGCCAGCGCCATCACCAGCCCCGGCGACACCATCCTGGTCCCTAACCCGTCCTACCCCATCCACCAGTTCGGCTTCATCATCGCCGGCGCCTCCGTCCGCTCCATCCCCGCCCATCCCGGCGAATCCATGCTTCGCGCGCTGGACGTGGGCGTGCGCCACTCCGTCCCCAAACCCACCGCGCTGATCGTCAACTTCCCCTCCAACCCAACCGCCTATCTCGCGGATCTGGATTTCTACACGGAGCTGGTCGCCTTCGCCCGCAAGCACGACATCTGGATTCTCTCCGATCTCGCCTACGCGGAAATCTATTTCGGCGACAAACCGCCGCCCTCCATCCTGCAGGTCCCCGGCGCCAAAGACATCGCCGTCGAGTTCACCAGCATGTCGAAAACCTACTCCATGCCTGGCTGGCGCATCGGCTTCGCCGCCGGCAATCCGCGCCTCGTCTCCGCCCTTGCCCGGATGAAATCCTACCTGGATTACGGCGCCTTTACCCCCATCCAGGTCGCCGCCACCGCCGCGCTGAACGGCCCGCAGGACTGCGTGTCCGACATGCGCGCGCTCTACAAGGACCGCCGGGACGTGCTGATCCGCGGCCTGGACCAGGCCGGCTGGCAGATGCCGAGCCCGGAAGGCAGCATGTTCGCCTGGGCCCCCATCCCACCTCGCTACGCGCACATGGGCAGTGTGGAATTTGCAAAGCTCCTGCTGGAGCGCGCTCAGGTGGCCGTCGCCCCCGGCCTCGGCTTCGGCGAGCACGGCGACACCCACGTCCGCATCGGCCTGGTGGAAAACACCCAGCGCCTGCGCCAGGCCATCCGCAACATCCGCGCCTTCCTGAACACGGACAGCAACCAGGCCGCCGCCTCTCCCATTCTGGAAACCACGCTTTGACCTTGCCTCCCGGCCGCCCCCTGCGGGTGGGCGTGGCCGGCCTGGGCACAGTGGGCGGCGGCGTGCTGCGCCTGCTGCGAGAAAATGCGGACCTCATCGCCGCCCGCGCCGGCCGCCCCATCACGGTGGCCGCAATCAGCGCGCGGGATCGTAGCCGGGACCGCGGTGAAAACCTGGCCGCCCTGCGCTGGTATGAAGACCCGGTGGGCCTAGCCGCCGACCCCGGCCTGGACGCCATCGTCGAAGTCATCGGCGGCGCGGACGGCCCGGCCCGCGCCTTGGCCATCGCCGCCCTGCGTGCCGGCCGCCACGTCGTCACCGCCAACAAGGCGCTGCTCGCGTTGCACGGCCCCGAACTGGCCGAGGCCGCGGAAGCCGGCGGCGCCATGCTGGCCTTCGAGGCCGCCGTCGCCGGCGGCATCCCCGTCATCAAGGCCATCCGCGAAGGCCTCGCCGGCAATCGCATCCGCCGCGTCGCCGGCATCCTGAACGGCACCTGCAATTTCATCCTCACCCAGATGCGCGAACGCGGCCGGGAGTTCGCGGACGTGCTCGCGGACGCCCAGAAGCTCGGCTACGCCGAAGCTGACCCCTCCTTCGACATCGACGGCATCGATGCCGCCCACAAACTCGCCATCCTCGCCGCCCTCGCCTTCGACCGCCCCGTCCGCTTCGCGGACGTCCACGTCGAAGGCATCCGTCACATCTCCGCGCTGGACCAGGCCTTCGCGCGCGAGCTCGGCTACCGCATCAAGCTCCTCGGCATCGCGCGCCAAACCGAAGCCGGCATAGAAACCCGTGTGCACCCCTGCATGGTTCCGGACTCAGCACCCCTTGCCCGGGTGGACGGTGTCTACAACGCCGTGGTGGTGGAAGCCGATTTC
>CAZZYR010000384.1:0-2907 GCA_964658235.1 uncultured Acetobacteraceae bacterium
ACCCCGCCCCACGCCATCGAAGCCGCCCACCAGGCGGCCCTCCGCGGCGAAACCAAATACCCCGCCATCACCGGCTCCCCGGCCCTCAAAGCCGCCATCGCCGCCAAATTCCTGCGCGACTCAAACCTCAAGGCAACGCCAAACCAGATCCTCGTCGGCCACGGCGCCCGCCAGATCATCTACGACGCCCTTACCGCCACCCTGAACGATGGCGATGAAATCATCGTCCCCGCCCCCTACTGGAACGCCTATCCCCTCATCGCCCGCATGGCCGGCGCCACCCCCGTCTTCATTCCCTGCGCCCCGGAGCACGGCTTCCTCCCGCAGCCGGACCGGATCGCCGCCGCCATCACCCCCCGCACCGCCTGGGTCGTCCTGAATTACCCGAACAACCCCACCGGCGCCGTCATGCCCGCGGCCCACCTGCTCGCCATCGCGGAAGTCCTGCGCGCCGCCCCGCATGTCTGGATCATGTCCGACGACATGTACGAACACCTGATCCACGACGGCTCGCCAAACCCCACCCTCGCCGCCCTCGCCCCTGATCTCGCCCCCCGCACCCTGACCATTTCCGGCGTCTCCAAAACCTACGCCATGACCGGCTGGCGCGTGGGTTACGCATACGGCCCGCCGTCCCTCATCGCCGCCATGGCCAAGATCCAGGGCCAATCCACCGGCGGCGTCTCCCCCATCGCCCAGGCCGCCGCCACCGCCGCGCTGGACGGCCCGCAGGACAGCGTCGCCACCATGTGTGCCACCTATGCCGCCCGCAGCGCCCGCGTCGCCGCCGCCTTGCGCGCCATCCCGGGCATGGACTGCCACACGCCCCCCGGCGCGTTCTACATCTTCGCCTCCATCGCCGGCCTGATCGGCCGAACCACCCGAGCCGGCACGCATCTGCCGGACGACGCCGCTTTCTGCACCGCCTTGCTGCACGAAGCCGGCGTCGCCGCCGTGCACGGTGCAGCCTTCGGCGCCAGTCCCTATATGCGACTCAGTACTGCCGCCGCGGACGCCTCGCTGGAAGCCGCCTGCGTCAGGATTGCGGCGTTCTGTCACGCGCTGGCCTGATCCGGCAAAGCACCCGGCCTATGGCCGATACGCCATGCTCTCGAACACCCGCATTGTTCACGAATCGCGTCAGCCTTCAAACTTCGGTCATATCTCCCCAATAGGCTTTGCTCCATGCACCAGACTGGCCAGCACAGCACAGCACCTTCGGAACGGCCTGACCCGCGCGCGCTTACGCTGCCCAAGCTGGAACTCGATGATCTGGTTGCCGCCGCCCTGCATGCTGCCCCTGTCGGTCTGATAATCCTGGCCCCGGATCACGCCGTCCGCCTCATCACCGCCGGCGCCGCCACCCTCCTCGGCCTGCCCGCCGAAACGGACGCCACCGGCCTGCCCCTGCGCAACGTCCTGGCCTGCTCCGGCGCGCTCAGCAAGGACGCCACCGCCGCGCTGATGTCCGCGCTGGACAATGCGGATCTGGAACCGGCCGAAATCCTGCTGACCATCCACCATCCCGCCGGCCTGCGCGCCTTGGCCGTGGACATCCGCGCCGCCGGCACCCATGGCTGGGTCGTCAGCCTGGATGACGTCACCCGCACCCGCCAAACCCAGGACTGGCTGCTGGAACATGCGTCGTCCGATCCCGTCACCGGCCTGTGGAACCGCCACCACTTCACCCTGATGCTCCAGGACATGCTCCTGCGGGAGCCTGAGCCCGCCTTGCTCCTGGTCGGGCTCCAGCGTCTCAAACACGTCAATGACACGCTGGGGCCGGACGCCGGGGATAGCCTGCTCCGCCAAACCACGGACCGCCTCACCGCCCTCCTGCGGGAGGGGGACATGCTCGGCCGCTTCGCCGGGGATGAATTCGCCGTCGCCCTCAGCCGCGTCGGCGGCCGGCCGGCCATCCTCGGCTTCGCGCAGGACCTCGCCACCGCCCTCGGCAAGCCCTACGTGATCGACAATCAGCCGATCACCCTCGGCGTCCACGCCGGCATCGCGCGCGCCCCTGCCGATGGCTCCACTGCGGACTCGCTCATCGCCCACGCCAGCCTGGCACTGCTGGAAACCGGCACGCGCGGCTCCGCGCCCCTGCGCTTCTTCGAACCCATCCTCATCGAAAGCGCCCAGGCGCGCCGCGCGCTGGAAGCCGATCTCCGCTTCGCCTTGGGGCGCGGCGAATTCGAACTCCATTACCAGCCGCAGGTGGATGTCTTCCGCGGCTGCGTCACCGGGCTGGAGGCGCTGATCCGCTGGCGCAGTCCCACCCGCGGCCTCGTGCCTCCCTTCGAATTCATCGCGCTCGCGGAGCAGATCGGCCTCATCAACGATATCGGGGACTGGGTCCTCCGCCAGGCCTGCCGCCAGGCCGCCAATTGGCCGGATGAAATCACCGTCGCCGTCAACGCATCCCCCCTGCAGTTCGAAACCGGCCATTTCGCCCGCTCCGTCGCCGAAGCGCTGGCGGAAACCGGCATGCTCGCCCGCCGTCTGGAAATCGAAATCACCGAAAGCCTGCTGCTGCGCGATACCGGCACCGTCATGGGCACGCTCGCCGCGCTCCACGCGCAAGGCGTGCGCCTGGTGCTGGATGATTTCGGCACCGGCTTCGCCTCCCTCAGCCAGCTCAGCCGCTTCCGGTTCGACAAGATCAAGATCGACCGTTCCTTCGTCAGCCCCAAGGACGCCTCGCTGGAAAACAGCGCCATCGTCCGCTCCATCGCCGCCCTCGGCCGCAGCCTCGGCATCCCCACCACCGCCGAAGGTGTCGAAACCGCCAAACAGCTCGAACAAATCACCGCAGACGGCTGCACCAGCGTCCAAGGCTACTTCTTCAGCCGCCCCGTCCCCTTCGCCGACGTCGATCAAATGCTCGACCGCCTCCACCGCCCCCCC
>CAZZYR010000385.1:0-2902 GCA_964658235.1 uncultured Acetobacteraceae bacterium
GCGATTACTTCGCGCATTGGCTCGAGATGGGCACGCGCGTCGCGAAGGCGCCCGCAAAGCGCGCGGCAAAGGCCACAGCAACGCGCGCCGCGAAAGCCACCGCCACCAAGCGCGCCAAGCCGGTCGCCCGCAAAACGGCCCGCGCCAGCGCCGCCCGCAAGACTCCCGTGCGGGCCACGAAGGCTGCCGCACCCGCCCGTAAAAAGGACGGGCGCGTCAATAACGGCCGCAAGCCCGCATCCGCGCGTGCCGCCAACGGCACCGGCCGCAGCGCCGCCCGCGCCGAGACACCGAAGGTCCGCAAGACCCGGCGTTCCAGTACACCGTCCAGCGTCAGCGAAACACCGTTGTCGTTGCTGGCTGACTCCGCGCCGAAGAAGCGCGGCCGCAAGAAGAAGGTCGTCGAGTCCACATCGCCCGCGGTCGAGCTCCACAATGAGCATACCGAAGGCCATGAAAGCGCGGACGACTTCGAGCACGGCTAAACCCGGCGCTCCGCGTCCCTGAATGCGGGACGCAAGGGAGGTCATCCGGCTGCATCGCGCAGCCGGATGACCCTCTCTTGCGTCCCGTTTTCATATCCGGACTCCGCCCGCGCGCCGCCCTTAATCCCCAGGCGCCTGCCTCGGAATCCCCTCGCTTACGCGCGAGTCTTCAGGCTTTGGGCGCCCTGTTCCGTCGCCGCCATCTTTCCGCCCGCCGCATACCGCGCGGTTTGCGGCGCCACGCGCGCGGCCTTGGCAACCAGGTCCAGAACCCGCGACTGCACGCGCATAGCACGTTTCAGCAATTGCCTGTTTTCCTCGGCCAGAATGCCCAAAGCGCGCATGTTCTCGCTGACCACGCTGGTCGGCTCCGCCGCGCGCCACGCCGCCGCCAGCGCATCCGCCGCCGCATGCTTGGGCGCCAGCAATCCGCCAGCGCGGGCAAAATCCATCGCCGCCAGCGCCGCATTCTCCTCCGTCAGCAAGGCACTCAGCCGCTGCACTGCCTCATCCATCGTCGGCACGCTGCCGTTCGTCCGCTGTCCTGCCATATCCGCCGTGCCGATCCCCATGCGCCGTGTGTGTCCGCTGGCGCTCCGCTTCGTCGGCGCCCTTCGCTTGGCTTTCGTCATGGACGCGCCCTTCGCTTATGCCGCGTCATGGCCGCGCCCTGCGCCTGACCAGGTCGATGGACGCGCGCGTCGCGAAACCCGCCTCATCTTCGCGCTTCCTGCAGCCGCAGCATCTGCTGATACACCGGCTCGGCCAGCCCAAGCCCGCCGCCGCGCGCAATCTGCTTGGCAACCTCGCTCACCAGCATCGGCCTGAAGGCGCGTTCCCCGTCGCCACCGCCAAACATCCCGTCGGAACCGTCGGTGGTTTCGAACATCGGCTTCAGCAATTCATTCAGCGCCACCGCCGTGAAATCCTCCGCCGCGCGGTGGAGCTTCGCGGTCACGTCGGCATCCGGCACGGCACTTCCAACGCGCATCACCTCACCTCCAGATCGGCCTGCAATGCGCCGGCCGCCTTGATCGACTGCAAAATGCTGATCAGGTCGCGCGGTCCCACGCCCAGCGCGTTCAGGCTCGCCACCAGGTCCCGCAGCGTCGGCTGCGCGTTCAGGATTCCCAGCTTGTGATCGTGCTCGGTATCCACGCTGATGCTGCTCTTCGGCGTCACCACCGTCTTGCCCTTGCTGAATGGGCCTGGCTGGGAAACCTCCGGCGCCTCGGACACGCGGATCGTCAAATTGCCCTGCGCGATCGCCACCGTGCTGATGCGCACATTCGCACCCATCACGATCGTCCCGCTCGTTTCGTCGATGATCACCACCGCCGGCGCATCCGGCACCACGCGCAAATCCTCGATGGCCGCCAGCGACTCCACCACGTCGCGCCCGCCCAGCGTCAGCGCCACCGTGCGCGGATCCGTCGCGCGCGCCACGCCCGGCCCAAGCTGCGCGTTGATCGCCGCCGCCATCCGCCGCGCCGTCGTCAGGTCCGGATTGCGCAGCGCCAGCGAAATCGCGTTGTGCGCGCCAAGCGCGAACGCCACCTCCCGCTCCACGATCGCCCCATTGGCGATCTTGCCGGACGTCGGCACGTTGCGAGTCACGGAGGATCCCGAAGCACCGCGCGCGGCCACCGCGCCCGTGGTCACCGCACCCTGGCTCACGCCATACACCTCGCCATCCGCGGCCAGCAGCGGCGTCACCAGCAATGTGCCGCCGGACAGATTCGTGGCGTCCCCAATGGCGGACACGGACACATCAATCCGGCTGCCGGTGCGCGCGAATGCCGGCAGGGCGCCCGTCACCATCACCGCGGCCACGTTCTTGGTCTGCAGCTTCGCAATCTGGTCGCGCGTGTTCACGCCCAGCCGCTCCAGCATCCCCACCAGGGACTCACGCGTGAACACCGCGGTGTCCAGCTTGTCGCCCGTGCCGTTCAGGCCAACCACAAGGCCGTAGCCGACAAGCTGGTTCTCGCGGACGCCCTCAACGTCGGCGATGTCCTTGACGCGGATCTGGGCAAAAGCCGGTCCGGCAAACAGCAAGAAGGCAAGGACTTCTTTTTTGAAAAAAAGCAGCAAAAAACGTTTGGATGTTCGCACGTGAGGCGGTGTTTGCGCGCGGGAAACCATTGGCTGGCAGGCTGGGGCATGCCGGCTCGGCTGAAGGCGCGTCGCTGCGGGGTCCGCGAACATGCGGCCACAAGGCCACAAAGAGATTGCTGGAACGTGCATGCCCGGCGGCCGGACCGCCCAAAAATGAAAGGCCGACAGGATGCAGATCGATCGCACCGGACGTCCCCCCACCGCCGCGCCCTCCCGCCGCAGGCGCCAGGGCCCGCACTTCACCGCGCCCGAGGACGCCGGCCTGACCCCGGCCGCGTCCGCCCAAACCGCGACTGCGC
>CAZZYR010000386.1:0-2901 GCA_964658235.1 uncultured Acetobacteraceae bacterium
GTTCTGGTGCCGCGTGACACCAAGATGCCATCGGGGAGCATCCACATGGCAGGCACGCAGCGGCCGGAACGGCCCACAACCGGCATCACGCCTTTCCTGGCCATCAGGGGCGGCCGCGCCGAGGAAGCGGTTGGTTTCTACGAAAAGGCGTTCGGCGCGGTGACGACGGAGCGCAACGTGGCCAATGACGGCAAGCGGTTGATGCAGGCCGCGCTGAAGATCAATGGCGGCTGGATCATGCTGTCGGATGAGTTTCCGGAGCATGGTTTCTCCGCGGCCCCGCCGGCCTCCGTCACGCTGCACCTTCAGGTGGACGACGCGGATGCTTGGTATAACCGCGCTGTGGCCGCGGGCTGCACGGTGAAGATGCCGATGGCCGACCAGTTCTGGGGAGATCGCTACGGCCGCTTCGACGATCCGTTCGGCCATAGCTGGTCGGTCGGCAGTCCGCTGGGATAGGCTTGGGCGCAACCTTCGGGCGGCATTCGGCTTGGCCCGATATGAACTTGCCGCCTGATCTCCCGCCGCCGGACCGCGCGGCCTATCTGCTCGATTTCGACGGGACGCTGGTGGATATCGCGCCGGCGCCGGACCTGGTGCGGGTGGCGCCTGGGCTGGGCGGGGATTTGCGTCGGCTGCGCGGGCTGTGCGGCGATGCCGTGGCGATTGTGACGGGACGCCCGATCGCGCAGGTGGACGCGCTGCTGCCGGGGGCGGCGTTCGCCATTGCGGGGGAGCACGGGACGGCGCTGCGGCATGCGCCGGATGGGCCGGTGATGATGTCGGATTTGCCGAACGTGCCGCCGCACTGGCTGGACCGGGCAGCGGCTTTGGCGGGCGCGTATCCGGGCGCGGTTGTGGAGCATAAGCGGCACGGGTTCGTGCTGCATTTCCGCGCTGTGCCGGACGCCGGCCCTGTGCTGCGGGCGGGATTGGACGGTCTGCAGGCCGAATGCCCGGGGGTTTATGACCTGATGGCGGCGAAGATGGCGTGGGAGGTGCGGCCGGCTGGCATCGACAAGGGTTCGGCGGTGCGGGCGCTGATGGCGCGGGCGCCGTTTATGGGGCGGGTGCCGATATTCGTGGGCGATGATGTGACGGATGAGGACGGGATGGCGGCGGCGCGTGCGCTGGGTGGGTTTGGGTTGTTTGTGCCGGAGGTTTTTGGTGATCCGGAGGGTGTGAGGAATTGGCTTAAAGGTTTGCTTTTTTTGTAGCTGCCTAGGGTTATCTCGATGGCTGGAGCATTTATGCTCGCCGGCAGATGATCAGGCCGGCGGCGTCTTCTGGACGAACAGAAAGCGTCAAAACAGAGTGCACCGAGAACACGGAGAGCACAGAGAAGAGACATCCGCTCTCTGTGCTCTCCGTGCGCTCCGTGATCTCTGTGTCATTGCTTAGCTTTGGTTTTTACGACGCCAGGACGCCGCTTTTTTTGGCGGCGAAGGTGGCGAGGAGATCCATCAGCGGCGGATTGAGGCAGTCGTAGGTCTCCAGACCCGCCTTGTGCAGGCCGGCGCGGACGGCATCCATTTGGTCAGGCTTCACGCCGGCTTCGATCACGCTGGACACGAAGGCGGCGAAGCCGGGGGGCGCCCAGCCATGTTCGTGCGAGAGTTCGACGTGGATGAAATCCAGGCCCTTGAACGCATGATCGCGTTCAACGGGGCCGTAGAGATGCACGCCGCATTCCTTGCAGGCGTGCCGCTGGATCAGCGCCGAGGGATCGACCACGTGCAGCTTGTCACCATTTTCCAGCACGGTCACGTCGCCTTCCGGCACCACGCCCACCACGGAGAAGATGGCGCCCGCCGGCTTCCAGCACTTCGTGCAGCCGCAGGCATGGTTGAACAGGACCTGGCTTTTTACGGCCACCTTCACCGGCCGGTCCGAGCAGTGGCAGACCAGTGTGCCGCCGGAAAATCCTTCCGCGGCCGGCTTCAGCCCGCCATCGATCGCCGGATGTAGATGCAGTGTCTCGGACATGCGTGGCTCCCCTGGCCGGTCGTGCGGCGCGAAAAGTCGCGCACCCCTCCAGCCTTGCAGCGCGCAACCTGAACCGACCGGGCGCCCTGGTCTATGCGACTCAAGTCGCTATTTGGTTAAGGCGGAAGGTCAGGCGGCGAGCGCCTGTGCCAGGCCGAGGAAGAGCGGGCGGCCGTCCGTGCCGCCCATCAGGGGGTCTACCAAATCCTCCGGGTGGGGCATCAGGCCGAGGATGCGCAGGTTCTCGCTGTAGATGCCGGCGATGGCATTGAGGCTGCCGTTGGGGTTGGCATCCGGCGTGGTCGCGCCAGCCGCGTTCACGTAGCGGAACGCGACGCGGCCTTCGGCTTCGAGCTGGGCGATCGTTTCGGGAGCGGCGACGTAGTTGCCGTCGCCATGGGCCATGGGGGCGCGAAAGATTTGTCCCTGCGCGTAGAGCTTTGTGAAGGCGGTAGCGGCGCGTTCGACGCGCAGGTGGCAGTCGCGGCTGATGAAGCGGAGGCTGGCGTTGCGCAGCAAGGCGCCGGGCAGCAGGCCGGCCTCGGTGAGGATCTGGAAGCCGTTGCAGATGCCCAGGATATGGCCGCCACGCTGCGCGAAGGCGTGGAGCGCGGGCATGATCGGGGAGTGGGCGGCCATGGCGCCGCAGCGGAGGTAGTCGCCGTGGCTGAAACCGCCTGGGAGAATGACGAGGTCCGTGCTGGGGAGTTCGGTTTCCTGGTGCCAGATCATCTGGGGCGCGTGGCCGGTGGCCTGGCGCAGCGCGATCGCGACGTCTCGTTCGCGGTTGGTGCCGGGGAAGATGAGAATGGCGGATTTCATGGGAGGCTCCGAAGGAAGCAGTTCTTTTTGAAAAAAGAACCAAAAACTTTTTGTCAGTGACCTCAGCAGGAGGGGCGCGGACTCAATGGATAA
>CAZZYR010000387.1:0-2894 GCA_964658235.1 uncultured Acetobacteraceae bacterium
AACGGCGCGGACGACGTGAGCGCCACGGCGAGCAAGGCCGCGACGCCGGCCAGGACCGGGCGTAAGCTCATGGCAACTTATGTAGGGCGCAGCGCCGCGGGCGGGAAGTTCAACGGGAGAATGCAATGCGTCTGCTGATCTTTGGACTAGGCTTCTGTGGCCTTGCTGCCGCACGCCGCGCCTGCGCGGCGGGCGCCGAGGTGGTGGCAACCAGCCGGTCGCCCAAGCCTTCGCCGCTGCCGGGGCTTCGGATCGTGGCCTTCGACTCGGCCGCGCCGGAGATCGCCGCAGCAACCCACATCCTGGCCACCGCGGCACCCGGGCCGGCCGGCGACCCGGTGCTGTCCCGCTTCGGCGCGGACATCGAAGCGGCACCCGCGCTCGAATGGATCGGCTACCTGTCCACCACCGGCGTCTACGGAGACCGTGGCGGCGCGTGGGTGGATGAGACAACGCCGCCCGCCCCGTCCTCGGACCGCTCCCGCCGTCGGCTGGCCGCCGAATTGGCATGGCAGGCCGCCGCAGCCGGCCGCCCCGTGGACCTGTTCCGCCTGGCCGGGATCTACGGGCCCGGCCGCTCCGCGTTCGACGATCTGCGCGCCGGCCAGGCGCGGCGTGTTGTGCAGCCGGGCCACGCCTTCGGCCGCATCCACGTGGCCGACATCGCCGGCGGCATCATGGCCGCGATCAAACAGCCCCCCGCAGGCACGCGCGTGCTCAATTTCTCCGATGACGAACCCGCCGAAAGCGCGGTGGTCACTGCGGAGGCGGCAACGCTGCTTGGCGTTCCGGTCCCGCCAGCCGTGCCGTTCGCCGAGGCCGTGGGTGGAATGAGCGACATGGCCAGAAGCTTCTGGAGCGAAAACCGCAAGGTGCGATCATCCGAAACGCAGACCATGCTCGGCTACCGCTGGATGTTCCCGACGTATCGGGAGGGCCTGCGCGCGATCTTGGCGGAGGAGAAACGCACCGGTTAGTTCACACGATTGCACCGAAAACGCCGTCATTCTCTGCCGGCGGGTAGCATAAGCAGGGCCTTCTTTTTTTCAAAAAAGACCTTCTACAACTTCCCTTAGCAACGCCAGATCAGCCGGCCGCGACAGCCGGTGATCCCCGTCCTTGATCAACGTCACGCGAACATCCGTGCTTGCAAGCCGCTCAGCCAGCTCAAGCGCGGTGCGCCACGGCACGTCCGGATCCAGCTGCCCATGCAGCAGCCGCACGGGACACTGGATGCCGATATCACCGGACAGCAGCAGGCGCGTGCGCCCGTCCTCTATCAGCGCGCGCGTAATGATTTGCTCGCCGCCATACGCACTCGGCACGCGCAGCAGACCGTCCCGCATCAGTGTGGCGCGGTCTGTTTCGGACATGCCAGCCCACATCAGCGTTTCCGTGAAATCCGGCGCCGCGGCTATGCCCACCAGGCCCACCACGCGCTCCGGCCGCGCCAGCGCCGCCAGCAACGCAATCCAGCCGCCCATCGATGACCCGACCAGCACGATCGGCCCCTCCGTCAGCCGGTCGATCAGGAACAGCGCGTCCTCGGTCCAGGTCCCGATCGTGCCTGCAATGAACTGCCCGCCGCTTGCGCCGTGCCCGCTGTAATCCAGCCGCAGGCAGGCGTGCCCAAGCCCGGCCACATGCTCCGCCAGCATGGCCGCCTTCTCGCCCGTCATATCGCTCATGAATCCAGGCAGGAACACCAGCGTTGGCGATCGGCCCGAGGTCAGCGCGTAAGCGAGTTGCGTGCCGTCACCACGATCAATGTGCATGTCCGCGATCGCCCTGCCGCCGCCCGTCCTCAATGCGTCGGATACGTCTTCGGAAACGTGATCTGGTCCGCCGGCCCCGGCTGGGACGGCGCCCCAACCTTCCCGCACGCCACCAGCGCCAGCAGCAGCACGCCCGCCCATACCGCCCGGATCACGCCAGCCGCTCCAGCCACGCCGCCGCCTGCGCCGCCACATTGCTTGGCGCCGTCCCCCCATGGCTGGTGCGGGACGCCACGGACGCATCCACCCCCAGCACCGCGAACACATCCGCCGTGATGGCCGGCTCCTCCGCCTGCATCTCCGCCAAACTCAACCCCACCAGATCCACTCCCTTGCTCTCCGCCAGCGCCACCAGCCGGCCCGTCACGTGATGCGCCGCCCGGAACGGCAGCCCCGCCGCCCGCACCAGCCAGTCCGCCAAATCCGTCGCCGTGGAAAATCCCGCCCCCGCCGCATCCCGCATCCGCGCCGCGTCCGGCTCCATGTCCAGGACCATGCCCGCCACCGCCGCCAGCGACAAGGATAGCGCCGCCGTCGCGTCGAACACCGGCTCCTTGTCCTCCTGCATGTCCTTCGCGTAGGCCAGCGGCAGCCCCTTCATCACCGTCAGCAGCGCCACCAGCGCCCCGGTGATCCGCCCGGTCTTCGCCCGCGCCAGCTCGGCCGCATCCGGATTGCGCTTCTGCGGCATGATGGAACTGCCAGTCGTCAGCGCGTCGCTCAGCCGCACAAACCCATACGGCGCGCTGCACCAGATAACGATCTCCTCCGCAAAGCGCGACAGATGCATCGCGCAGATCGCCGCCGCCGACAAAAACTCCAGCGCGAAATCCCGGTCGCTCACCGAATCCAGTGAATTGTCCGTGGGCCCATCGAACCCCAGCGCCGCCGCCGTCATCGCCCTGTCGATCGGAAAACTCGTCCCCGCCAGCGCCGCGGACCCCAGCGGACACCGGTTCAGCCTTGCCCTGCAATCCGCCAGCCGCCCCCGGTCCCGCGCCAGCATCTCCACATACGCCAGCAGATGATGCCCCAGCGTCACCGGCTGCGCGGTCTGCAAATGCGTGAACCCCGGCATCACCGTCCCCGCATGCGCCGCCGCCCGCGTCGCAAACGCCT
>CAZZYR010000388.1:0-2874 GCA_964658235.1 uncultured Acetobacteraceae bacterium
CCCCGCTAAGGACTAGTCTTCAGAACCTCTATTGATGGGGGTCTGGGGCCTCTAGGCCCCAGCGGGTCCAGGGCAGAGCCCTGGCCTTTCTATCCCCCATGCGTCTCTGGGTAGGCCTCGGCAATCCCGAACCGGCAATGGCCCGCCAACGCCACAATATCGGCTTCATGGCGCTTGACCGCATTGCGCATCGCCACGGCTTCACCCCCTGGCGCCAGCGCTTCCGCGGCCTGGTCGCGGAAGGCACGGTAGGCGGCGAGCGCGTGCTGGCGCTGAAGCCGCTGACCTACATGAACGAAAGCGGCCGCAGCGTGCAGCCCGCGGCAGCGTTCTTCAAGCTGGAGCCAGAAACCATCACCGCGTTTCATGACGAGCTGGATTTGCTGCCCGGCAAGGTGCGCGTGAAGAAGGGCGGCGGCGCGGCCGGGCATAACGGCCTGCGCAGCATGGACCGGGAGCTTGGGTCGCAGGATTATTGGCGTGTGCGGCTGGGCATTGGCCATCCGGGCGAGAAAGCACGTGTGTTGGGCTGGGTGCTTGGTGATTTCGCGAAATCCGACGCGGACTGGCTGGACACCTTGCTGGACGACGTGGCGGCGCAGGCGGCTCTCCTGATAAGCCCCAAGCCGGAAGACTTTGCCGCGCGTATTTCAAAAAATCTGGGAGAGCCGTGATGGGTTTCAACTGCGGCATTGTCGGCCTGCCGAACGTGGGCAAATCCACCCTGTTCAACGCGCTGACGGCCACCGCGGCTGCGCAGGCGGCGAACTACCCGTTCTGCACGATCGAGCCGAATGTGGGTCGCGTGGCGGTGCCGGACCCCCGCCTGACCGCGCTCGCGGAAATCGGCAAATCCATCAAGGTGGTTCCTACCAGCCTGGAGTTCGTCGACATCGCCGGCCTGGTGCGCGGAGCGAGCCGCGGCGAGGGGCTGGGCAACAAGTTCCTCGGCAACATCCGCGAGGTGGACGCCATCATCCACGTGCTCCGCTGCTTCGAAGACCCGGACGTGACGCACGTGGAAGGCTCGATCGATCCCGTGCGCGATGCGGAGACGATCGAGACGGAGCTGATGCTGGCGGATCTGGACAGCCTGGAAAAGCGCGTGGTGCCGCTGCAGAAAAAAGCGCGCGGCAATGACCGGGAGGCGGCGGCGACGGTAGCCCTGATGGAGCCGATCATCGCAGCGCTCCAGGCCGGGCGGCCGGCGCGCACCGCCATTCCGCCCGGTGAGGAACTGGCCGTCAGCCGGCTGCAGCTGATGACCAGCAAGCCGGTGCTGTATGTGTGCAATGTGGAGGAGGCGGCGGCAGCCACAGGCAACGCGCAATCCGAGCGAGTGGCCGCGCTGGCCAAGGCAGAGGGCGCGGCCTGCGTGGTGGTGTCAGCCGCCATCGAGGCGGAAGTCAGCACGTTGCCGGAGGCTGACCGCGCGGAGTTCTTGCTGGGGCTTGGATTGTCCGATAGCGGCCTGGACCGGGTGATCTCCGCTGGGTATGGGCTACTTGGGTTGGTGACGTATTTCACCTGCGGCCCGAAGGAGACGCGGGCTTGGACGATCGTTCGGGGCACCAAGGCGCCGCAGGCCGCCGCGGTGATTCACAATGATTTCGAACGTGGCTTCATTGCGTGCGAGACGATTGCCTATGAGGATTACGTGGCCTTGCGCGGCGAGGCCGGCGCGAAGGAAGCTGGAAAAATGCGCGTGGAGGGGCGGGACTACACGGTGAAGGACGGAGATGTGCTGCTGTTCCGGTTCAACGTGTAGAAACGGCCGCGCGGGGTGGCGGAGAAGCGCACAGTTATCCTGGCCATGCTGGCCGGCCTGCTGAGCGGATGTGCCGCCGCGCCGCCATCTTGCCCGCAAGCCGGCCAATGGGTTTCGCCGGCCACGCTTGCTGCTGTGGCGGACCCCATTCCGGCCGCAAGTGCTGCACCCATCGTGCTGCTGGGCGAGGCACACGATAGCGCTGCTGATCACATGTGGCAGCTGAACAGCATCCAGCGGCTCTACGCCGCCAATCCGGCGATCGTTTTAGCGTTTGAAATGTTTCCCCGCGGCGATCAGGCGGTGCTGGATGATTGGACCGCCGGACGCCTGACGGAGGCGGAGTTCCTGGCCAAGTCCCAATGGAGCGTTGTGTGGGGCTTTCCGCCCGAGCTCTATATGCCGATTTTCCGCTTTGCGCGGGATCGACGGATACCCATGCTGGCGCTGAATGTTTCCCATCGTCTGGTGCATCTGGCGGCCACGCGCGGCTGGGCGGGCGTGGCCGTGGCGGACCGGGAAGGGGTGACCGATCCGGCGGCGCCCAGCGACGGCTACCGCGCCAGCCTGGCCGAGGCGATGTCCAGCCACGGCGTTGAGGTGGCTTCGCCCGCGCGGCTGGCGCATTTCGTGGATGCGCAGCTTGTTTGGGACAGCGCCATGGCCCAGGCGATTGCCGCCCAACACGCGCGCGCTCCGCACCGGACGGTGGTGGCAATCATGGGCAGGGGACATTTGGAAAACCGGTGGGGAGTTCCGCATCAACTCGATGCGCTCGGGCTGCCCGGCGCGCCCGTGCTTTTGCCAGTCCACGCCGTTTGCACGCCGCCTGGCGCAGGCACCGCAGACGCGCTGTTTGTTGATTAGGCGCTAGGCCGCGGCAAGGATCATCGGCGGTTCCGATGTGATTTCAGGTGCGAACGCCTCGCTCGCGTCCAGCAGCACCGCCGTGGCCACGGCGTGGCAGCGCGGGCCGAATGACCCGTCCGGTTGCAGGACATGCCAGCCACCGGATTTGTGCCGTTCCACTGTCATTGGTATCTGCCGAATGACGGTGCCGTGCGACAGGGTTGCAACGATCCGGCCGGGGGCGGCGCCTTGGATGC
>CAZZYR010000389.1:0-2093 GCA_964658235.1 uncultured Acetobacteraceae bacterium
GTGGGCCTGGTGAGTTCGCGCGGGCTGAAGAAATACCGGCGCTACGCCTATGTCGGATGCTTCGTGGTGGCGGCCATCCTGACGCCGCCGGACATCATCACCCAGACGGGTTTGGCCGTGCCGCTGATTGCGCTTTACGAAATATCGATCTTTGCGGCCCGCATGGTCGAGACCAAACCGGTTGAGATCTGATGCACGATATCAAGGCCATCCGCGCGGACGCCGCCGCGTTCGACACCGCCATGACGCGCCGCCGGCTGCCGGACGCATCCGCCGCCCTGTTGGACATGGACGCCGCACGGCGTGGCGCGGCCACCGCGCAGCAGGAGGCGCAATCCCGCCGGAACGCGCTGGCAAAGGAGATCGGCCAGGCGAAACGCGCTGGCGCCGATACCGCCGCGCAAGAGGCCGAAGCCACCACGCTCCGCCGCGAGATGGAGCGCCTGGATGCGAGCACGGCGCAACTCGATGCCGAACTCCGCGCCGCCCTTGCCGCGCTCCCAAACATTTTGGATGCGGACGTGCCCGACGGCGCCGACGAGGGGTCCAACGTCGAACTGAAACGCTGGGGCACGCCGCCGGCTTTTGATTTTCCGCCGCGCCAGCACTTCGAACTCGGCGAAGCGCTCGGCCTGATGGATTTCGAGAACGCCGCCAAGATTTCAGGCAGCCGCTTCACCATCCTGCACGGCCCGCTCGCCCGCCTGGAACGCGCGCTCGGCACCTTCATGCTGGATTTGCACACCGCGCAGCACGGCTACGCGGAGGCGAGCGTGCCCGCACTGGTCAACGACGCCGCCGCCTTCGGCACCAACCAGCTCCCGAAATTCGAGGAGGATCTGTTCCGCACAACCGATGGGCGCTGGCTGATCCCCACCGCCGAGGTTCCGTTGACCAATCTGGTGTCCGGCGAAATTCTCGCGGAGTCCGCACTCCCCATCCGCCGCTGCGCGCTGACGGACTGCTTCCGCAGCGAAGCCGGCGCCTCCGGCCGCGACACGCGCGGCATGCTCCGCCAGCACCAGTTCAAGAAGGTTGAACTGGTCAGCATCGCCCACCCGGACCACAGCGACGCCGAGCACGAGCGCATGACGCGCTGCGCCGAAGCCGTCCTCGAAGCGCTCGAACTCCCTTATCGCCGCATGCTGCTCTGCGCCGGCGATACCGGTTTCGGCGCCGCGCGCACGCATGATCTGGAGGTGTGGCTGCCCGGCCAGGGCGCCTGGCGGGAGATCAGCTCCTGCTCCAACACCCGCGCCTTCCAGGCCCGCCGGATGAACGCGCGCTTCCGCTCAGCCGACGGCAAGACCGTCGCCCATGTCCACACATTGAACGGCTCCGGCGTAGCGGTTGGCCGCGCGTTGATCGCCGTGGTGGAAAACTATCAGCAGGCGGATGGCGGTATTCGAATCCCTCGCGTATTGATTCCCGCCATGGGGGGCACGGACCAGATTCCAGGCCCAAAATGACCAGCCGGAGCGCCTGAGCCATGCCGTTAGGCCGTTGCAATAGATGCGGCAACAAACTGCGCTTTGGCTCGGCCGTCTGCTCGTATTGCGGCACGAAGAAGCCGCGGCTGAAATACATCTTCGCCGGCATCGTGGTGGTCCAGGCCTGCGTGATCGCCTTCTACCTGCATTACCAGGCGCCCGGCGGCATCCACGTGGTTGTCAGCGGGCCCAGCAGCCAACCGTCCATTGGCCCGGCGGCCGACGCGAAGCCGCCCACCGGCTGGCTGTATTTCGACACGCGGGACGATTTGATCGGTGACGTGACCCGTCATGCCCGGTTGATCAGCCGCAGCAACCTCGCCACTGGCCTCACCGCCGGCCAGGGCAGCGAGGGCGTGCTGGAACTCCGCGCCAGCCCCACCTACGGCCGCAGCGCGCTCGTCACGCTGCGCATTCAGGCCAGCGACGCGGCGGCCGAGAACTCCGAACTGCACATGCAGTTCGACGGCGGCGAGCTTGCAGTGTTCCAGTCCACCGGCACCGCGGACTCCACCAACCTGACCTTCGTGATCCAGGACGCGGCCGGGTTTACCGCGCGGTTGAAGGCCGCGAGTGTCCTCTCGTTGGAGGCGCTGCTGCCGC
>CAZZYR010000389.1:2103-2870 GCA_964658235.1 uncultured Acetobacteraceae bacterium
AGAACCGGCAGCGCGTGGCGATCTTCGATGTGGCGGGACTGAAGTGGGACTAAGGAACAGTCCTTTGAGAAAAAATAACTGCCCAGGTCGAGTTGGTTTAATTTCGTCGCCACGCCTGCGCCGCGAATGCACGCGGACTAATACGCGGAGCGATGACACGGAGATCGCAGAGCGCACGGAGAGCACGGAGACGGAAACGCCACTCTCTGTGGTCTCTGTGCCCTTCGTGGTCTCTGTGTTGATGCTGTCGGTTTAGAAGCTTGTAACTGTCTCAACGACGGTTCTGCGGGGAAGTAAACTCTGTTGATCACGCCAACCCGGGCAGTTGCCTTGTTCAAAAAACAAGGCCTTCTTTGCCTTCCAGATCCTGGACAAACTGCCACGCCACCCGCCCTGACCTTGATCCCCGCCCCACCGCCCAGGCCAGCGCCTCCCGCCTGACGGTGGCCGCATCCACCTTCAGCCCTGCAGCGGCCACATACCCTTCCACCATCGCCAGATACGTGGCTTGGTCGCAGCCGTGGAAGCCCAGCCACAGCCCGAAGCGGTCTGAAAGGGAGACCTTCTCCTCCGTCGCCTCGCCGGGTGAAATCGCGGTGGCGGCCTCGTTCTCGATCATGTCGCGCGGCATCAGATGCCGCCTGTTGCTGGTGGCGTAGAACAGCACGTTCTCCGGCCGGCCCTCGATGCCGCCGTCCAGCACGGATTTGAGCGCCTTGTAGTCCGCGTCCTCGCGCTCGAAGGACAGGTCGTCGCAGAACACCAGC
>CAZZYR010000390.1:0-2868 GCA_964658235.1 uncultured Acetobacteraceae bacterium
GCCCGAAGAGATTGCCGTGCGCGATGCCGCACGCGACTACTGCCAGGGCAGCCTCATGCCCCGCATCCTCGAGGCAAACCGCCACGAAATCTTCGACCGCGAAATCTTCCGCGAAATGGGCGCCCTCGGCCTGCTCGGCCCCACCATCGAGGGCTATGGCTGCGCCGGCGTGAACCACGTGGCTTACGGCCTGATCGCCCGCGAGGTGGAGCGTGTGGACAGTGCCTATCGCTCCGCGATGTCCGTGCAGAGCAGCCTGGTGATGCATCCGATCCATGCGTTCGGCTCCGACGCGCAGCGCGAGCGCTTTCTGCCCGGCTTGGCTAGCGGCGACCTGGTGGGCTGCTTCGGCCTGACGGAGCCGGACCACGGCAGCGACCCAGGCAGCATGATCACGCGCGCCCGGACGGCGCCGGGCGGCTACCGCCTGTCCGGCGGCAAGACGTGGATCACCAACGCGCCGATCGCGGATGTGGCCGTGGTGTGGGCCAAGACGGATGACGGCGTAATCCGCGGCTTCATCTTGGAAGCCGGGATGGAGGGCCTCAGCTTTCCGAAGATCGAAGGCAAGTTCTCGCTGCGTGCGTCCGCCACCGGCTCCATCGTGATGGACAGCGTGTTCGTGCCCGAGGCGAATTTGCTGCCCGGTGTGCGCGGGCTAAAAGGCCCGTTCAGTTGCCTGAACAAGGCGCGCTACGGCATATCCTGGGGTGCGATGGGAGCTGCCGAGTTCTGTTGGGAAGCGGCGCGTCAATATACGCTGGACCGCAAGCAGTTCGGCCGCCCGCTGGCCGCCAACCAGATCATCCAGTTGAAGCTTGCGGACATGCAGACGGAGATTGCGCTGGGCCTGCAAGGATCCTTGCGATTGGGGCGCACGCTGGACGACCACACGGCGGTGCCGGAGATGGTGTCACTCATGAAACGCAACAACTGCGGCAAGGCGCTGGCGATCGCGCGCGTTGCGCGGGACATGCATGGCGGGAACGGGATTTCCGACGAGTATCACGTGATCCGGCATGTGATGAATCTGGAGGCAGTCAACACCTATGAGGGGACGCATGATATCCATGCACTGATTTTGGGGCGTTGGCAGACGGGGCTGCAGGCGTTCCAGGCGGATGCTGCCGCTCCGCCAGTTGCGGTCCGTGCTGCCGCCGAATAGTTCATACATTAGGCCTTCGCAACGCTTTCGCCTGAGCTCCCTCGGCAGTAGCCGCACTTTGCCGCGCAGTGTAGCTTTTCGGAGCCAGGACACTGCTAAAAATATGCGAGCGGCTCAATGTTCTGAATCGTGTTGCCCGATGTTGGTGTATGTCGTAATTTTTACTCATGATGGCGAGAACGGCGTCCGCAACAATGTGGACGCCGTTCTGTTATTTAAACCGCGCGGATTGCCGTTAGACTGATCACGCCGCGGCAGCAGGGTCTGACACGAACCGAGACTTCATAGGAGTACGGTATGCACCAACGGATTGCCACGACCTAGCCGTCGTTGTCGATGTCAAACAATGCGCCGTCTTGGACCACAATCACACAAGCACGCGAGTTGCTGACCGCCCAAGCTGATCGACGTCTTATTTTTCCCCCATCGGTGAAGTGGCTTGCCAGGGCATTGATGCATATTTGTCGTATCGTGGTTCTCTCAAAGCAAGCAAACGCATCCTTGCGCGGAACATAAAATTTTGAAGGGACGGTTGCTTTAAGCCACCAACGATACGACCATTTTGCGGCAGCACGCGGTCCCATAGACGACCAATACGTCTACGGCACGCCAAATCGCTAGCGATGGGATCAAGGGCAGGATGCCACCCCCGATCAATGCAACGGCGGAAGCGAGCCGAAGGGCGGAAATGCCGAAGGCGCTTTCTGCCATCACCACGCCACCCTCAATATGCACACCCAAACACCCACAACACCGAATTACCAAACGGCGGAAGGCACCTTCGGCTTTCCTTCTAGTTACTAGACTTCGGAGGCAAGTCTGGTGAATTTCGCCACTCGTTGCTTGACCAGAACGCCTAGTTCTGGGATAGCTTGAAAACACTCGAGCCGGAGAAGCATCACATGCGCCTGCTGTTATGTCCTCTCCTGATAAGTGTAGTGGCCGGCTGTGCAGGCGATCCGTCTCCGCCGCCGAATCGGTCTGATGGTCCGGCTGCAACAGGGCATACCCTGGTCATGATCCCGCAGGCGGACGCCGCAGAGGGTGGCATTAACGCCGGCGTGGCGCTCAATGCCTTGTCGGTGCCCGAACTCAGGAATTGTGTTTCGTTGAAGGTGCAGATTCAGGAGAACGACGCGAAGAGTGCCAAGGAAAAACAGGATCTGGATGCCCGCCGCACTCAGGTTGCCGCGCGGGAGGCAGCTATTGCCGATGCCCGAGCGAAAGTCGTTGCCAGCAGCAAGGCCTCTGTTGACGCGTTCAATGCCAAGGTTCACGCGGCCCTGGCGTCTACCAATTCGTTTAATACCGACGTGGCCGCAGCCAACGCACGCCAGATCCAACGCAACCAAGTCATCCGACAGTTTGACACGACGTGCGCCGGGCATTCCTACTACTCTGACGACTTGGCGACGGTAGAGAAAGAATTCCCGACAGTAGATCTAAGCCGGTAGCGCCCCTGACCAACCCGGTTATTCCCGCCGCCACGAATGTCATGTCTTGCCCCGCAACGCAGACAAGTTTTTTGCTTCTTTTCTTCCAAAACGAAGTGCTTGCCTTCACCGCCCACCCGTCTTTTGAAAAAGTCTTTAAAAGCCGCTATCTCCCCCTGCAGCCCGCCTGGCGGAATGGTAGACGCAGCGGACTTAAAATCCGCAGCTTTCGGGCGTACCGGTTCAAGTCCGGTGGCGGGCACCACGTTG
>CAZZYR010000391.1:0-2863 GCA_964658235.1 uncultured Acetobacteraceae bacterium
ACACGGACGTGGTCGCCGACGTGATCACCGAACTCGCCGCCACCATCGCCCGCGCCGAAGCCGCCGGCATCGCCCGCCACCGCCTGACCATCGACCCCGGCCTCGGCTTCGCCAAAACCCCCGCCCAAAGCCTGGCCCTTCTCCGCGCACTCCCCGCCCTCCACGCGCTTGGCTTGCCCATCCTGATCGGCGCCTCCCGCAAAGGCTTCATCGGCCAATTCGGCCACGAACCTGACCCCCTCCGCCGCACCCCCGGCTCCATCGCCGCCGCCCTGTTTGCCGCTTCGCACGGTGCGGCTATCCTCCGGGTGCATGATGTGGCGGAGACACGGCAGGCGTTGCGGGTTTGGCGGGCGCTGGAAAAGGAAGCGGTTCTTTTTTGAAAAAAAGAACCAAAAAACTTTTTTCAGTGCTGTCGCGCCGTGTGGATTAGAGGTTGTTGGCCCTGCATGAAGCACGATGAACTTAGATCACTCGCGCATAATGTTGCCGACTCTCTGGCGAGCGGATGCGGCTTGATGATCGGCGTCTACGAGTTCGATGTGTTCCGCGCGGCCAGCCAGAGCAAGGACGGCTTTCTGGAGGTTGACTTCCTGGCTGGAACGGCAACGAAGACTCAAATCACCTCTGATTTGGCAGATGCAATCCGTCGATATCGCGATGCCTTGCCGGAGTTGTGTCAGAGACATCAAGGCGACGTCGACTTCATCAAGGAATTCTCTGTCCGGTATTATGCTGGCGCCGGCGGCTGCCGCTTCACCGTCAAGGTGGTGGACAAGCACGGTCGATCATCGACCACAGATCACAGCGGCTTGCCAGGCCGGCGCGTGAGGCTGATGGACGAGCTTGGACGTGTGCGACGGAAACCGGTCGTCCGATCTCGCGAACTGCCGCTTCCGCAAATCTAACCTAGACGAGTGGTTGATCGACGCCTCATCAGGCATCCTCATCATCCGGATAAAGTTTTTTGCTTCTTTTTTTCAAAAAAGAAGGCCTTCCTTCCTTAGGATCCCCCCATGACTCGCAAACTCTTCGGCACCGACGGCATCCGCGGCCGCGCCAACACCGGCAGCATGAGCCCGGAGACCGCGCTTCGCGTCGGCCTCGCCGCCGGCCTCCAATTCGTCCGAGGAGACCACCGCCATAAGGTCATCATCGGCAAGGACACCCGCCTCTCCGGCTACATGCTCGAACCCGCCCTCGTCGCCGGCTTCACCTCCGCCGGCATGGACGTCCTCCTCGTCGGCCCGCTCCCCACCCCGGCCATCGCCATGCTCACCCGCTCCATGCGCGCGGATCTCGGCGTCATGATCAGCGCCAGCCACAACCCCTTCGAGGATAACGGCATCAAGCTGTTCGGCCCCAACGGCTTCAAACTGTCGGATGAAACCGAGCTCGAAATCGAACGCCTGATGCTCACGGATCTCTCCGCTCGCCTCGCCGCGCCGACGAAACTCGGCCGCGCCCGCCGCCTGGAAGACGCCGCCGGCCGCTACATCGAAAATGCCAAGGCCAGCTTCCCAAGGCGCCTCACGCTGGATGGCCTGCGCATCATCGTCGATTGCGCCAACGGCGCGGCCTACCGCGTCGCCCCCACCGTGCTCGCCGAACTCGGCGCCGAAATCATCCCCATGGGCGTCAGCCCGGACGGCTTCAACATCAACCTGGACTGCGGCAGCACCCAGCCGGCCCAGCTCTGCAGTGCCGTCCTCGCCCATGGCGCGGATCTCGGCATCGCGCTCGATGGCGACGCGGACCGCGTCATCATTGCCGACGAACGCGGCCAGATCATCGATGGCGACCAGGTGCTCGCTTTGATCGCCCAATCCTGGTCCCAGGACGGCCGCCTGCGCGGCGGCGGCGTGGTGGCCACCGTCATGAGCAATCTCGGTCTGGAACGCTTCCTCGAAGCCCAGGGTCTCGGCCTGGAACGCACCCGCGTGGGAGACCGCTACGTCGTCGAGCGCATGCGGGAGACCGGCATCAATATAGGCGGCGAACAATCCGGCCACATGATCCTGTCCGACTTCGCCACCACCGGCGATGGCCTGGTCGCCGCGCTGCAGGTCCTCGCCACCATCATGGCCGAAGCGCGCCCGGCCAGCCTAGTTTGCCGCCGCTTCGACCCCCTCCCGCAACTCCTGCGCAACGTCCGCTTCGCCGGCGGCGATCCGCTGTCCGATCCCCGCGTACTCGCCGCCATGCGGGACGTCGAAGCCCGCCTTGCCGGCACGGGCCGCCTGCTGCTGCGCCCCAGTGGCACCGAACCCCTCATCCGCGTCATGGCCGAAGCCGAGGACGAAGCCCTCGTCCACGCCGTCGTCGCCGAACTCTGCGACACCATCGAACGCGCCTCTGCGCTCGCAGCCGCCGACTGAAGGCAAGGCAAGGACTTCTTTTTTGAAAAAAAGAAGCAAAAAACTTTTGTTTGTCCGAGGCTCCTATCCGAAAGCGCGCTTATGAACCTTCCATACTGGATCGTGGACGCTTTTACGGACTGCATTTTCGCCGGCAACCCGGCCGCTGTCGTGCTGCCGCAATCCCCACTCCCAACGGACCTGATGCAATCCATCGCGGCCGAAAACAACCTGAGCGAAACCGCCTTCGCCACCCCCGAAGCCGACGGCTACCGCCTCCGCTGGTTCACCCCCACCGTCGAAGTCGATCTCTGCGGCCACGCCACCCTCGCCACCAGCTTCATCCTCGCCCTGCAAAACATCCCCGGCCCCTATCGCTTCCACACCCGCTCCGGCACCCTCACGGCCACCACGAACGGCGCCGCCATCGAGCTCGATTTCCCTGCCCGCACCCACCACCCCGCCGCCACCCCGCCAGGCCTGGCCGACGCCATCGGCACCACCCC
>CAZZYR010000392.1:0-2860 GCA_964658235.1 uncultured Acetobacteraceae bacterium
AAGCCGCAAGAAATCTCCTCTCCCGCCCTTGCGGGAGAGGAAGGGGCCCAGCCCGCAAGGGCTGGGAAGGTGAGGGAGGTGCCGCGGCACGAAGGCAAGGCAAGCAGTTCTTTTTCGAAAAAAAGAAGGCTTTGCCTTCACTTCCTCGGCTGCAACAGCAACGCTACCAACCCGCTCCACCCTGTCTGATGCGCGGCGCCCAGCCCAGCGCCCGTGTCACCATGGAAATACTCATGGAACGGCACATGATCCGCGAACGCCGGCCCCTGATACACGTTGTGCCCCCCCAGCACCGGCCGCCGCCCATCCGCGCCCTTCAAAAACAACCGCGTCAACCGCGCCGAAAGCTCACCCGCAATCTCCGCCAGCGTCAAATACACCCCCGATCCCGTCGGACACTCGATCCTGAAGTCAGGATCGTAGAACTTCTCAAACTCATACAACGCATCCACCAGCAGGTAATTGATCGGCATCCAGATCGGCCCGCGCCAGTTTGAATTGCCGCCAAACAGCGTCGTCGTGGACTCGCCCGGCTCATAATCCACCATGAACCGCGTCCCATCCGCCCAGAACTCGAACGGTGCCGCGGCATGCACCTTGGACACGCTCCTCACGCCGTAATCCGACAAGAACTCGGTCTCATCCAGCATCCGCTGCAACAGCGCCGTCATCCGGTGCCGCCGCAGCAAACTCAACAGCAGCCGGTTGTCCCGACCCGGCTCCCCCCAGCGCGAGACCAGTTTCGCCAGGTCCGGCCGGTGATCCAGCATCCACTTCGCCCGCGCCGCAAACGCTGGAAAGCGGTCCATCACCGCCGCATCCACCACTTCCACAGCACATAAGGGTATCAACCCCACCAGGGACCGCACCCGCATCGGCACCCGCGTCCCGTCCGGCATATTCAGGATATCGTAGAAAAACTGATCCCGCTCGTCCCACAAACTGATGGGATCATCCGTCTCGTCATCCCCCATCTCCGTCATCGCATCCGCGATGTACAGGAAATGCTCGAAGAACTTCGTCGCGATATCCTCATACACATGATCCGCGTCCGCCAGTTCCAGCGCGATGCGCATCAGATTGAGCGAATACATCGCCATCCACGCCGTGCCGTCCGCTTGGCTGATCGTGCCCCCCGTCGGCAGCGGCCGTGACCTGTCGAACACACCTATGTTGTCCAACCCCAGAAACCCGCCCTGGAAGATGTTTCGCCCGCCTGCATCCTTGCGATTCACCCACCAGGTGAAATTCAGCATCAGCTTGTGGAACACGCGCTCCAGGAATGCCCTGTCCGCCACACCGGTCTTGGCCATATCCTGCTGATACACACGCAGCGCCGCCCATGCATGCACCGGCGGATTTACGTCGCCAAAGGCCCACTCATACGCCGGCAACTGCCCATTCGGGTGCATATACCATTCCCGCGTCAGCAGGATCAGCTGCCCCTTCGCGAATGCCGGATCAATCAGCGCGAACGTCACGCAATGGAACGCCAGATCCCACGCCGCATACCACGGATATTCCCATTTATCCGGCATGGACACGATGTCCGCATTGTTCAGATGCGCCCAATCAGCGTTGCGCCCATGCTTGCGCTCCGCCGGCGGCGCCGGCTGCGCCGGATCACCGGCCAGCCAACGCCGCACATCGAAATGATAATACTGCTTCGTCCAGATCATCCCCGCCAGCGCCTGCCGCTGCACCGCGCGCGCGTCGGCGTCGGAGATCCCCTGCTGCAATTCCGCGTAGAACGCGTCGGCCTCGGCAATCCGTGTGGCAAACACCGCCGCCGCTTCGTCGGCCGACACGGCCGCCGCATCCGCCGGCGCCATGCGGTAATACAGCGACGCCTCCGCCCCGCCCGCCAGTGTCAGCCGGCAATGCGCCGCGCATTTCGTCCCTTCATTCATCGGATCGATCGCGCTGGTCACCCCGCCCACCAGCCAGTCATTGATTCCGTCCTTGAAATGCCCAGGCGCATCCACCCCATACAGCCGCCGCACATTCGTATCGTTATCGCAAAACACATATCGCGCGTCCTGCAAAGCCGAAAACCGCATTTTCGGCGCCCCGTTGCGTGTCGCCACCACAGTGCCGGACGCATCCAGCTTCACCAGCGGCCGCACGCTCCCCACATCCCACGCCCAAACATTGCGCGCCCACAGATGCGGCAGCACATGCAGGTCCGCCGCCTCCGCACCGCGATTGACCACACTCACCCGCAGCAGGATATCCCTCGGCCCCGCCTTCGCATATTCCACGGTCACATCGAAATACCGGTTCTCGTCGAACACGCCTGTGTCCACCAGCTCATATTCCGGCTGATTATGCCCCCGCCGCCGCCCGTTCTCCGCCACCAGGTCGGCATACGGAAACGCCGCCTGCGGATATTTGTAGAGCATCTTCATGTACGAATGCGTCGGCGTGGCATCCAGATACCACCACAGCTCCTTCACATCCTCGCCGTGGTTGCCCTCCTCGTTCGTCAGCCCAAACATCCGCTCCTTGATGATTGGATCTCGCCCGTTCCAAAGCGCCAACGCCAGGCACCACATTTGCCGTTCATCGGAAAACCCGGCAATCCCGTCTTCGCCCCATCGATACGCGCGGCTCCGCGCATGATCGTGCGGCAGATACTCCCACGCCTCGCCGGTGGCGCTATAATCCTCGCGCACCGTGCCCCATTGCCGCTCGCTCAGATACGGGCCCCAGCGGTGCCAGCCGTCCGCGTCAACGCGGGACAGCCGCTCGGCTTCGGCGGTCAAAGGAAGGCCTTCTTCTTTGAAAAAAAGAAGCAAAAAACTTTAATCCTTGAGTCCGCGACAGCACAGACAAAAGTTTTTTGGTTCTTTTTTTCAAA
>CAZZYR010000393.1:0-638 GCA_964658235.1 uncultured Acetobacteraceae bacterium
GGCCGGCGGCGTCGCCGAACCCCTCGCCCCCGCCGCCGGCCCGCCCGGCACCCGCGTGGTCGTCGAGGACCTGTTCTTCGCCACCCCCGCCCGGCGGAAATTCCTCAAATCCCCCCGCACGGAAGCCGACCACGCCGAAGCCGCCCTCACCCGCCTCGCCCTCGCTGCGCCCCACGCCGCTTTCCGCTTCACCGTGGACGGCCGCACCCTGTTTGATCTCTCTGCCCAGGACCGCGCCGCCCGCGCGAGCGCCCTGCTCGGCCAGGACGCCGCCAGCGCCCTCCTGCCCATCGAAGCCGAGCGCGACGGCATGAGCCTGTCCGGTTTCGCCTGCGCCCCCATGGTCAGCCGCGCCACCCCCTCCGGCCAGTCCCTCGTCGTCAACGGCCGCCCCGTGACGGACCCGGTGCTCCGCATCGCCGTCCGCGTCGCCTACCGCGACGTCATCGCCGCCGGCCGCCACCCCGTCGTCGCCCTTTGGCTGGACGTCCCGCCCGACGAACTGGACGTCAATGTCCACCCCGCCAAGACCGAGCTCCGCTTCCGCCACGCCGACGCGGTCCGCGGCCTCGTCATCGGCACACTCCAGCGCGCCCTCGCCGCCGGCGCCGGCATCGCCGCCCCGCGCCCCGCCCTCC
>CAZZYR010000393.1:648-2858 GCA_964658235.1 uncultured Acetobacteraceae bacterium
GCCCAGTTCGCCAGCCATCCCGGCGCCCGCCACAGCGGTTTCGCCGAAGCCCAGCTCGGCTTCCCCGCTGCACCCCCCGCCACCCGCGATTTCCCGGCTGCAGCCGCCGCAAGCCTGCCGGATGCCGCCACCCACCCGCTCGGCGCCCCGGTCGCCCAGGTGCTGGACACCTACATCATCGCCGCCACGTCAGATCACGCCATGATCCTGGTGGACCAGCACGCCGCCCACGAACGCCTCACCCACGAGGCGCTGCGCACCCAACTCCTGGACGGCGGCGTCCGAAGTCAGCCCCTCCTGCTCCCCGCCGTGGTGGACCTCCCTTATGCGCAGGCCGCCCGCCTCGCCGACGCCGCCCCCGCACTCGCCCGCCTCGGCCTGGAGCTCGAAGCCTTCGGCCCCGGCGCCATCCTTGTCCGCGCGCTCCCCGCAGCCCTCGGCACCCCTGACCCCCAGTTCCTTGTCCGCGACATCGCCGACGAACTCGCCGACTCGGACGAGACCACCGCCCTGGACCAGCGCCTGGACGCCGTCATCGCCCGCATGGCCTGCCACGGCAGCATCCGCGCCGGCCGCCGCATGAACCTGCCCGAAATGGACGCCCTGCTCCGCCAGATGGAAGCCACCCCCCGCGCCGCCACCTGCAGCCACGGCCGCCCCACCTTCCTCCGCCTCACCCGCACCGAAATCGAACGCCTCTTCGGCCGCACCTGAAGAAAGAAAAAGAAAGAAAGCAAGACAGCAAGGTTCACCACGAAGACACGAAGAAGAAAAAAACCACGAAGGACACGAAGAAGACGGTGGATTGGAAACGCCTGCGACCGTGACGAATTCTCGTGCGCCGCAGGCTCGATCTTGATGCTTTTTCTTTGTGCCCTTCGTGGCTTTTTTCTTCTTCGTGCCTTCGTGGTGAATCTTCCTTGCTTCCTTGGCTTGCTGCCTGTGCACCCGTCACAGCCAGGCGCTTCAGCCGCTCCAAGGATTGATGATCGTCAGACCAACGCCCTCGAAATCCGCGACATTGCGCGTCACCATCACGGCCCCATGCACAAGGGCAATCGCCGCCAGCATCAGGTCGATTGTCGCCGCTTTTCGTCCGGCAGAGCGGCGCGCGGCGAACGCCTCGGCATACGCAATTGCGGCCACGCCATCGAAGGGCAGCACGCGGCCCTGAAAATCCACGGCAAACATGGCGCGCGCAGCCCCGTCCAGACCGGCGCGGCGCGCTCCATCCGGCAAAACCGCAATGCCGGCCAGGATTTCCCCCTGGCAGACCGCCCCGGTGAACAGAAGGTCGGACGGCTGTGCAACGAGCCACGTTGCCACCTCCCGAGCCGGCGCGGGGCGCATCATCTCGGATAGAACGTTCGTATCCAGCAGTAGCATTCAGTCGAAGCTGGGCGGCTCGCGCATTGCCTCACGTGCCGGCAGGTCCAGATCGGCCCCACCGAATGCCGCAAAACGCGCCTGCACCCTGTCAAAAAGATGCTGTGCGGGTGGCACGTCCCGCGGCGCAAGCGTCGTCTCCAGGATGCGGCGTGCCTCAGCCTCCATCGATCGTCCGTTCTGGGCAGCACGCACCCTCAAACGCTCTTTCAGCCCGCGGTCGAGGCTTCGAATGGTGATCGACGCAAATTGCTCGCTGATCTGCATGCAGCACGATAATCATTGATATCATTGATGTCAAACACGTTGCTCTCCAGCTAAACGGCCAGCCGCGGCAGCAGCGCATCCAGCCGCCGCCGCCCGCTTGCCGTTGCCACCAGCCGCACCCCGTCCCAAACCAGATACCCCGCCTCCTCGCACGCGTCTAAAATCACCGGCTCCATCGCCTCCATCAGACCCACCCCCGTCCGCTTCAGAAACACCCCTGCATCGATCCCGTCGGCCAGCCGCAGCCCCATCAGCAGCGCCTCCCGCCCACGGTCCCGCGCGCTCACAATCTCCTCCGCCGTGCTGCCATGGCCCGCCGCCTCCACGCGCTCTGCCCACACCTCCGGCGCCCGGTGCCGCCGCGTGGCCACCACCTCGCCCCCCAAACGCAGCCGCCCATGCGCCCCCGGACCAATCCCCGCGTAGTCGCCATACCGCCAATACGCCAGGTTATGCCGGCTCTCCGCCCCAGGCACCGCGTAATTCGAAACTTCATAGGCCTGCAGGCCAAACTTCGCCGCCGCCTCACCGGTCGCGTCGTACAGCGCCTCCGCCAG
>CAZZYR010000394.1:0-2855 GCA_964658235.1 uncultured Acetobacteraceae bacterium
CGGCCAGTCGGACACCGCGTCCGACCCGTCGCGCATCGCCTCCGTCTCGCGATTGGGGCTGGCGACCGAGCCGCTGTCCAGATGGTCGCGGCCAATCACGATAGGCGCCCGCACCCGCCCGCTGCGCACCAGCTCGTTGAACGCCAGCCCGATGCGATGCCTGTCCCCCAGGCCAAGCCAGCAGATGCGCGCCGGCAAACCTTGAAAATGAATGCGCGCGCCCGCATGCGCCAGCCAGGTGTGCAGATGCGTATCATGCGGCATCAGCGCCGCCACCGTCTCGTCAGTGATCCTGATATCCTCGGGATCCCCAGAAAGCGCCACCCACCGGAACGGCCCCTTGCCCAGGCAAAACAGCGGCCGAATATACGCCGGCACAAACCCCGGAAAATCGAAAGCCTCAGCCAGGCCTTCATCTTTCGCCACCTGGCGTATGTTGTTGCCGTAATCCACCGTGGGAATGCCCAGCCGGTGAAAGCCGAGCATCGCCTGCACATGCGTCCGCATGGACGCCTTCGCGGCCGCCGCCACCCGCTCCGGATCGCTCACACGCCGGTCCTCCCACTCCGCCACCGTCCACCCCGCCGGCAGGTAGCCGTTCGTGGGATCATGCGCGGAGGTCTGGTCCGTCACCACATCCGGCCGGATGCCGCGCGCCAGGATCTCCGGAAAAATCTCCGCCGCATTGCCCAGCAGCCCGATGGAACGCGGCGTGCCGGATGCACATGCATCCCGGATCATCGCCATCGCCTCATCCAGCGTGTCCGCACGCGCATCCAGATACCCCGTCTCGATGCGCTTCTCGATCCGGCTTTCCTGCGCTTCCACCGCCAGCATGGACGCCCCCGCCAACGTCGCCGCCAACGGCTGCGCGCCCCCCATGCCACCCAGCCCGCCGGTGAGGATCCATTTCCCTGCCAGCGACCCGCCGAAATGCTGCCGCCCGATTTCGACAAAGGTCTCGTAGGTGCCTTGCACGATCCCCTGACTGCCGATGTAGATCCAGGACCCGGCCGTCATCTGCCCGTACATCATCAGCCCCAGCCGATCCAGCGCCGAAAAATGCGCCCATGTCGCCCAGTGCGGCACCAGATTCGAATTGGCGATCAGCACGCGCGGCGCATCCGCATGCGTGCGGAACACGCCCGCCGGCTTGCCCGACTGCACCAGCAACGTCTCATCCGCTCCCAACGTGGTGAGCGATGCCACGATCTGATCGTAACAATCCCAGTTGCGCGCCGCCTTGCCGATGCCACCATACACAACCAGGTCCTCCGGCCGCTCCGCCACGTCCGGATCCAGATTGTTCATCAGCATGCGCAGCGGCGCTTCCGTCTGCCACGAGCGCGCGGTCAGTACATTCCCGGTGGCGGCGCGGATGATGCGGGTGTTTTTCATGTGGCCCCCAAGGGAAGAAAGGCCTTCTTTTTTGAAAAAAAGAAGCAAAAAACTTTTGCCAGTGCTACGCGGACTCAATTGATAAAAGTTTTTTGGTTCTTTTTTTCAAAAAAGAACTGCTTCCTTCCTTACCCCGGCACAAACGCCCCGCTCAACGCAAACCGCTCCCCCGGATGATACAGCCACGCAACACTCGCCAGCCTGTCGCGCGACCACGTCCGCCGGATCACCAGCAGGCACGCCGCGTCCGCGCTCTGCTCCAGCAGCGCCGACTGCTTCGCCGCCTGCACCGCGCGCACTTGGTGTTCCACGCGCTGCAACGGCGCCACCTGCATCAAGAAAGCGTTCGGCGTGATTTGCGAAAAATCCTGATCCAGATAGCTCGGCGCCACGGATGGATTGACCAGCCGTTCCTCCAGCTGCAGCGGCACGCCATCCTCCAGATGCAGGATCTCGCTGCGATACAGCGCGGCCCCGGCACGCAACCCGAAGGCGCGCACCCAATCCACCCCGGCTGCCACCATCTCCAGCTTGAGCACGCGCGCGCTATGCGCGTGTCCACGGCTCCTTATCTCATCGGCGATGTTCCGGATTTCCAGCAACTCGGACTGCGCTTCCGGCGCGGCGACAAAGCTGCCGACACCAGGCACGCGTCGTATCACGTTCTCATTCGCCAGCTCGCGCATCGCGCGGTTCACTGTCATGCGGGACACATGGAACTGGCGCACCAGCGCATGCTCGGACGGCAGCACCTGGCCGATCTGCCATTGTCCGGTGGCGATGCCATCCGCGATGCTGCGCTTGATGGTCTGATAAGGATTTTCCGTCATTGCATCAGCCTTTGCAGTGCCGCGCGATAGGCATCCGTGATCGCGCGCTGGCGCACATGCGCGCCGTTCTGCACCACCCATTCACCGCCGGCCATCACATGGCGCACCGGCGCGCGGTCGGTGGCGAAAATCGCCGCATCCAGCCAGAAATCCGGTGCCAAATGCTCGGTCTCCGGCGTGGCCCCAATCACCACCATGTCCGCCCGCCGCCCCACGCGGATGGACCCCACCGGCCGAGCCGCCGCCTGCGCGCCGCCGGCGCAGGCCGCTTGCCACAAGACGCGGCCGCTATGCCCGGCCGCGCCGGCCAGCGTGTTCCGCCGTTCGGACCGCAGCCGCTGCGTATATTCCAGAAGCCGCATCTCCGCGAACGCATCCAGGCAAACGTGGCTGTCTGTCCCGATGCCGAACATCCCGCGCCCCTCAACAAAGTCTGGCAGCGTGAACAGGCCGTCGCCCAGATTGCCCTCCGTGCTCGGGCACAATCCGGCCACGGCGCCGACATACGCCATGCCAAGCCGCTCCTCCTTCGTCGTGTGCGTGGCATGGATCAGGCACCAGTTCGGCCCCACCGGCGCGTTCGCCAACAGCCACGCCACCGGCGCCGCACCCAGTGCCGCGATGCTC
>CAZZYR010000395.1:0-2161 GCA_964658235.1 uncultured Acetobacteraceae bacterium
AAGTTTTTTGCTTCTTTTTGCAAAAAAGAAGACCTTGCCCAATCTACGGCAACACCCTCCCCGGCAACATTCTCTGCAACTCCCGCTGCCGATCCACAAACTGATGCTTCAGCGCGCCCGCGATGTGCAGCGCTACGAGCGCCAGCAGCACCCAACCCAGCGCCCCATGGATCTGCGAAAACACGCTGTGGATCTGCTCCTTCGTCGCCGGATCCTGGTTTGCAATGAACCCGATCCGGAACCACGGAATCACCCCGAATAAATTCAACGGATTTTCCGCCGCGCCCTTCCACGCACTGTCATGGATCCACCCGGTGATCGGCATCAGGAAGATCAGCGCATACAGGCTGTAATGCGCCCCATGCGCCAGCAGCCGCTCCCACGGCTTGTAATCGGTCGGCATCGGCGGCGGCGGATGCGCATAGCGCCACAGCAACCGCATGATCGCCAGGCCCAGCACTGTCAGCCCGATCGACTTGTGCAGATTGATCATCGGCCGCTCGGCGGTTTTCGGCAGGCTGTCCACCGTCCACACGATCAGGAAATTGACGAAAATGCCAAACGAGACCAGCCAGTGCAGCGCCATGGCCAGACCGGAATAGCGAACAACCGGTGCATGGGCGGTGGGGATGGTGGCGTCCAGACGAGCCTCCTCTCGGCTATTTGGCCCGACGATACAGGCAACCCGGCTTCGCGCAATCTTAACTCAAAGTTTTTCTTTTGTTCTCGTCTCGCCGTGGCTTAAATAGACCGCGCAAATCAAACGGGGTGCGAAACATGGCGGACGACCTGGTTCTCTACACCAACCCGATGTCGCGCGGCCGCATAATCCGCTGGATGCTTGAAGAAGTGGGCGTGCCCTATCGCACCGAGCTCCTCGATTACGGCACCACCATGAAGGCGCCCGCCTATCTCGCCATCAATCCCATGGGCAAGGTGCCGGCGTTGCGCCATGGCGACACCGTCATCACCGAATGCGGCGCCATCTGCGCCTACCTCGCCGACGCGTTTCCCGCCGCAGGCCTGGCACCCCCGCCCACCAGCCACCTACGCGGCGCTTACTACCGCTGGCTGTTCTTCGCCGCCGGCTGCATCGAGCCCGCGGCCACCAACCAGGCGCTCGGCGTGGTGATCCCCCCGGAACGCGCCGCCATGCCCGGCTACGGCAGCATGGAGCGCATGACGGACGCGCTGGAAGCCGGCGTGCGCGGCCGGCACTTCATCGTCGGCGACAGCTTCACCGCCGCCGACATCTACACCGGCTCGCAGATCGGCTGGGGTCTCCAATTCGGCTTCCTGGAACCCCGTCCCGCCTTCCAGGCCTACTGGAACGGCATCAAGGACCGTCCCGCCGCCATCCGCGCCCGCGAGATCGACGATGCGCTTATCGAAGCTGCAAAGACCGCCACCGCCGCCTGAGCCAGCCGCGCCTTTCACCCGGCCAAGCCGCCACTACATTGTAGGAGCATCGCAGGACCCAGCCACTGCCCCAATCGCTCGATATCGCCTTCGCCGCCGCTTCCCCCCGACGCGCGCCGCCACCCACCCCGACGGCCAGCGTGCTGATCCATGGCGGCGTCTTCGTGCTGTGGCTGGTGCTGTTCGCCCGCGCATTCGGCGGCGGCGGCGGCGTCTTCGCCTGGTCCACCGGCGTGGTCTATGTCGGCTACGACACGCTGCTGCTCGCCTTCGTCGCCTGGCAAACCTGGCGCCTGCTTCGCCCGCCGGCGCCGGTCCCGCCCGGCGCCGCGCGACCCAGCCTGGGCGTAATCGTCGCCGCTCACAACGAAGCCGGCATCCTCCCCCGCACGCTGGCCTGCCTCTTCGCGCAAACCGACCCGCCGGACCGCATCGTCATCGCCGATGACGGCTCCTTCGACGGCACCGCCGCCCTTCTCGCCACCTACGGCCTCGCCCCGCCACCCGTCGGCGGTCTCAGCAACCCCTCCGCCACCCAGCCCTCGCTGCTCTGGCTCCGCCTGCCCCACGGCGGCAAGGCCCGCGCGCTGAACCAGGCCATCGGCCTCGTGGATACGGATGTCCTGCTCACCGTGGACGCCGACACCTTGCTCCACGAGGGCGCCATCGCCGCCATGCGCGGCGCCTTCGCGGCGGATCCCGCCCTCGTCGCCGCAACCGGCGTCCTCACGCCCACCTGCGG
>CAZZYR010000395.1:2171-2853 GCA_964658235.1 uncultured Acetobacteraceae bacterium
CCGCTTCTTCGAATGGTTCCAAACCTACGAATACATCCGCAATTTCCTCTCCCGCTACGCCTGGTCCCGCCTGGACAGCCTGCTGCTGATTTCCGGCGCCTTCGCCGGCTTCCGCCGCACCGCCCTCATCGAAGTTGGCGGCTTCGACCCCGATTGCCTGGTGGAAGATTACGAGCTGATCCACCGCCTCCTCCGCTTCTCCGCCAACCACGCGCGCGGCTGGCACAGCACCGTGCTCGGCCGCGCCCGCGCCATCACGGACGCGCCCGGCACCGCCGGCGCCTTCTTGCGCCAGCGCCGCCGCTGGTTCGGCGGCTTCCTGCAAACCCAGCTCTGGTATCGCGACATGGTCGGCAACCGCCACTATGGCTGGCTCGGCACCGCCATGCTGCCGGTCAAGGCGGCGGATACGCTGCAACCCATCTACGGCCTCACCGCGCTGGGCCTTCTCTTCTGGTTCCTCGCCACCGGCCAGTTCGCCGTACTCCTGCCCGCCGCCGGCATCATGGGCGCCAAGATCGGCATCGACCTCGCCTTCCACCTCTGGTCCGTCGCCCTCTATCGCCGCTGGACCGGCGACGCCCGCAGCGGCACCCTCCTCCACGCCTTCCTCGCCGCGTTGGCCGAACCCTTCACCTTCCAGATCTTCCGCCACACCGGCGCCGCCCTCGGCTGGTGGGTC
>CAZZYR010000396.1:0-2846 GCA_964658235.1 uncultured Acetobacteraceae bacterium
TGTTGATGAGCAGCGCCTGGTGGTGGCAAAGCTCGAAGCGCGCTTGGCCGAAATGGGCATGGAACTCGCCGAAGTCGCCGCCCAGCGCGCCAAACAGGACATCGCCGCCCAGTGCGCCGCCCCGGAACCCCCCGCCCCGCAAACCCCGGACTCCCAAACCCCCAAATCCCCGGACCACGGCCTCCTCTTCGCGCGCTTCACCCGCTGCGTCCGCCAGGCCATCGCCCTGGAATCCCGCATCATTGAAAACCTCCAGGACGCCGACCGCGAACAGCGCGCCATCCCGCCGGACCCCAGGCGCCGCGCCCTCCGCCGCGCTTTCCACGAACTCACCGCGAACCACCCGGACGCCACCCAGATCCGCCTCGAAGCCGCCGAACGGGCGGATGCCGCGGTGGAAGCGGACTCCCTCGGCGCCTTGCGCACCACGGACATCTTCCACGCCATCGCAGCCGATCTCGGCATCAACCTGGAAGAAACCGGCCTGCCCCCGGAAATCAGCCACCGGATGCCCGGCCCCATCATGCTCGCCAAAGCCCGCCTCGCCGCGCAAGCCGCACTCAAGCCGCGCCCCGCCCCGCCCAAAACCCCCCTCTTCGCGGACCCGGATCAGGACCCGCCCGGCGCCTGGTGGTCGAACCATCTCCCCCAGCCCGTGCGGGACGGCTGACCATCCACCGCGCGATACCCCGCCGCGCGATACACCGAAAATAAAATATTCGCCGCTATCCCGAACCCCGCTCGCCCCCACCCCGGATCGGCCTGCGCACATTGGAACGGCGGAAAACGCAATGGTCGATCTGGCGGAGCTCAATCAGCGTCTTGTCTTTCTCGGAATCGGCCCGGCGCAGCGCGCTGCCATGCGGGCGTTCCAGCCGCATTTGAAAAAAGCCCTCCCCGCCATCCTCCAAGGTTTCTACACCAAGATCCGCGCCACCTCTCACCTCCAGAAGATGTTCGCCAGTGAAGATATGATCAACCGCGCCAGCAACGCGCAGTCGCGACATTGGGAATTGCTGTTTTCCGGCCAGTTCGATCAGGCCTACCTGGACTCCGCCCAGAAAGTCGGCACCGTCCACAGCCGCATCGGGTTGCATCCGCAATTCTATATCGGCGCTTATTCATACGTCATTGACCAGCTCACCGCCCTCGCGCTGGACATCACCTCCAGCCGCTGGAAACCCGGCGGCGGAAAAGCCAAATCACAGGAAACCATCAACATCATCACCAGCGCCATCATGCTGGACATGGAACTCGGCGTCACCGTCTACATCGATCAGAACAAGATCGCGTTTGACCGCCGGCTGCGCACATTGAGTGACGGGTTTGAATCCTCCATCGGCCAGCTCGTCGGTTCCATGACCTCCGGATCAACCACCATGGAGGCCACGGCGCGCTCCATGTCCAGCACGGCGGACGAAACCAACCACCAGGCCACCACCGTCGCCGCCGCCGCCGAAGAAGCCAGCGCCGGCGTGCAAACCGTCGCCGCCGCCGCGGAGGAGCTGACCTCCTCCATTCATGAAATCAGCCGCCAGGTCAGCCAGTCCGCCAAATTCACCGAAAAAGCCGTGGAAGATGCGCGCCGCACGGACGTCATCGTCCGTGCTTTGGCCGAAGGCGCGCAGCGCATCGGGGACGTGGTCCAGCTCATCACCGGCATCGCCGCGCAAACCAACCTCCTCGCGCTGAATGCCACCATCGAAGCCGCCCGCGCCGGCGATGCCGGCAAGGGCTTCGCCGTCGTCGCCGGCGAAGTCAAAAGCCTCGCCGCCCAAACAGCAAAAGCCACGGAGGACATCGGCACCCAGATCACCCAGATCCAGTCCGCCACCGCGGAAGCCGTCACCGCCATCAAGGCCATCGGCGCCACCATAGACAGCGTCAACATGATCGCCTCGAACATCGCCTCCGCCGTCGAACAGCAGGGCGCCGCCACCGCTGAAATCGCCCGCAACGTCTCGCAAACCGCCGCCAGCACCCAGGAAGTCACCTCCACCATCCAGGCCGTCAGCCAGGCCGCCACCCAAACCGGCGCTGCCTCCCAGAACGTGCTTGATGCCGCAACGGGACTTTCCCGCCAGGCCGGCCAGCTCACCGATGAAGTCACCGGCTTCCTTGCCAGGATGCGCGCCGCCTGAACCGCCCGCCGCCGCGGCGCGCCCGCGCCCGGCTTCCCACCTCCTGCGCGCGGGCTTAGAACAACCCCCGCCATGATCCTCCTCATCGACAATTACGACAGCTTCACCTTCAACCTCGTCCATTACCTGGCCGAGCTCGGGCAGGCCTGCGACGTCCGCCGCAACGACTCCCTCACCGCGGACCAGGCCATCGCGCTCAACCCAGCCGCCATCGTCCTCTCCCCCGGCCCCTGCTCCCCGAACGAAGCCGGCATCTGCCTGGACCTCATCGCGAAGGCCGCCGGCCTGATCCCCATCCTCGGCGTCTGCCTCGGCCACCAGGCCATCGGCCAGGCCTTCGGCGCCGAAGTCGTCCGCGCCCCCAAACCCATGCACGGCAAGGTCAGCCCCATCCTCCATGCCGGCACAGACGTCTTCGAAAACCTCCCCAGCCCCTTCAACGCCACCCGCTACCACAGCCTCACCATTCGACCGGACAGCGTCCCCCCCACCCTGATCCCCACCGCCCACACCCAGGACGGCGTCATCATGGGCATCCGCCACGCCACCCTCCCCATCTACGGCGTCCAGTTCCACCCGGAATCCATCGCCAGCGAGCACGGCCACGCGCTCCTCGCCAACTTCCTTGCCGCCGCCGGCATCGCCCGCCCTGCCATGGCCGCCGCGTGAGCGAGGCCCTCAAGCCCGCCCTCCGCCGCGTCGCCG
>CAZZYR010000397.1:0-2836 GCA_964658235.1 uncultured Acetobacteraceae bacterium
CAACTCCAGGATCCGCTCTTCCACCGTGTCCGCCGCAATCAGCTTGTAGACGAACACGGATTTCGTCTGCCCGATCCGGTGCGCGCGGTCGGATGCCTGGTCCTCCACCGCCGGATTCCACCACGGATCGTAATGGATCACCGTATCCGCGGACACCAGGTTCAGCCCGCGCCCGCCGGCCTTCAGGCTGATCAAAAACAGCGGCACTTCCCCGGCCTCGAAGCTGCGCACCGGCTCCCCGCGGTCACTGGTATCGCCACGCAACTCCACGAACGGAATGTTCGCCTCTCGCAGCCGCGGCTTGATCAGATCCAGCATGGACGTGAACTGGCTGAACAGCAGGATCCGCCGCCCCTCCGGGATCATCTCCGCAATCATCTCCATCAGATCGTCCAGCTTGCTGGACGTCTCGATCTCCCGCGCAGACCGCAACTTCACCAGCCGTGGATCGCAACACGCCTGCCGTAGCTTCAGCAGTGCGTCCAGCACCACGATACGGCTTTGCGCCAGGCTGCGCTCGGCCACCTGCTCGCGCACCTTCTCGTACATCGTCACGCGAATGGTCTCGTACAGCTCCCGCTGATCCGGCGCCAATGTGATGCGCCGCAGGATCGTATGCTTCGGTGGCAGCTCGGTGGCCACCTCGCTCTTCTTGCGCCGCATGATGAACGGCTTGATCCGCCTTACCAGCTGCACCCGCCTTACCTGGTCCCCGTTCTTCTCGATCGGCGTCCTGAACCGCTTGGCAAATCCGCGCCTATCGCCCAGCAGCCCGGGCATCAGGAACGCGAACTGGCTCCACAATTCCTCAAGATTGTTCTCGATCGGCGTGCCGGACAAACAGATCCGCTGCCGTGCATCCAACTGGCACACCGCGCGCGTAGCCTTCGCATCCGGCGTCTTGATCGCCTGCGCCTCGTCCAGCACCACAATGTGCCAGTCCCGCTCCTTCATCTCCAGGATATCGCGCGTCAGCACCGTATACGTCGTCACCACCACATCGTAGCGGTCCAGAGACTCTCGCTTGCGGTGCCGGTCCAGCCCATGCAGCACCACCACGCGCAGCCCCGGCGCGAATTTTTCCAGCTCGCTCGTCCAGTTCGCGATAAGACTTGTCGGCACCACGATCAACGCCGGATGCTCCATCCGCCCGGCCGCATGTTCCACCGTGATATGCGCAATCGTCTGCGCCGTCTTCCCCAGTCCCATGTCGTCCGCCAGGAACGCCCCCAGCGCGCTCGTCATCAAATGCTGCAGCCAATCCACGCCCTGATGCTGATACGGCCTTAAATCCCCCTTGAACTCCGGCGGAATGACCACCGCCGGTATCTCCGGCTCCCCCCGGAACCTCTCCGTATACGCTTTGATCTTTCCCGCATCCTGCCACCGCGTCAGCAGCAGCTGCTCCAGCTCCACCACGGTGGCCGCCTCGGCATCCGGCAGCACCAGCGTGTCCTCGCGAGACCCCGCCGCCTCGATCAAATCCCCCATGATCGCCAGCATCCGACGTATCCGCTCCGCCGGCAGCTTCACCACGCGCCCATCTTCAAGCGTCGTAATCAGATCGTCGCCCACGATCTGCGCCGTCTCCATCCCGCCGCGCGCCAGCAAATTCGACAGCACCGGCAGCAGCGGTATCCGCACCCCATCGATCTCGATCCCGAAATCCATCGAGAAATTGCCGGGATTCTCCGCCGTCACCGCCACGTCGCGGATCTTCAGGTCCCACTCGCCAACCTTCTCCACCATCCTCGGCCCGAAATCGCGGTCGATCAGGCTGCGGAACCCCAAACTCTGCAACGCCGGCACGCGCTGCGCCACAAAGTGATGCCACCGCTCCCCCGCATCCGGCCCGCGGAACACGAACACCCTGCGCCCCCGGGCAGACTTCCCGTCCCCCACCCGCATCTGCGTGAACCCGTCCTGCCGCAGCGTCTCCAGCGCGCTGGCCTCCGCCTCCAGGTTCCGCCGCACAAAACTCGGCCCCGCCGGCCCGTTCACCTTCACGAACTGCCGCTCGTCATCCCCGTCGCTCAGCGTCCCGCCGTAATCGAAATCCAGGATCAGCGCGTCCATCAGCACCAGCCGCCCGAAATCGTCCGGCGCCCGCATCCTTTGCAGCCGCAGCACCGGCGTCACCGGCCGCTCCACAATCGCCCGCTCGCTCTCGGTCGCCACCAGCGTAGACACGCCCCGCTGCCGTCCCAGCCGAGGCCGCATGGTGATCGGCGGCGGCGGCTCCGGCCGCTTCTGCCGCAGCTTCACCCGCCCCACCGCCCCGGTCGCCGCATCCACGTACCACGGCCCCGTATCGCCCAGCAGCACGGCGGACTTCGCCGGCAGCCGCGGCGGCGCATCCGCCTCGAAAATCCGCTCCTCCCCCGCGATCAGCTTCTTCCCCGTCGCCGACCACCGCGCATTCTCCACCCGCAGCAGCGCCGTGATCAGCGGCGCCACGCTCGTCACCGCCACGCCCACGCGGCTCTGCTCGCCGCCGCCCAGCAGATGCGCCAGCGCCACCGCACTGTCGCTGAACCCGCCATCCTTGATGATCTTCGCCGGCGTCGTCGCCTCGATCCGCGCCGTCCGCTCCCCCACCAGGCTGAAGCTCACAAAACACGAATCCGGCGGCATCCCCGCCTCCAAATTCACCAGCAGCCGCTGCTTCTCCGCCGCCGGCGCTGCGGACAAATTCTCCAGGAACGTCGCCTGCTCCGCCCGCCGCAGCACCGGAAACCGGTCCAGCGCCGCGAACGCCGTCGCCGCCAGATGATTGCAGTTCACCAGCCGGCAGGTGCACCGGTTCTCGAACACCACCCTGCGCCCCATCGCCGCC
>CAZZYR010000398.1:0-2828 GCA_964658235.1 uncultured Acetobacteraceae bacterium
GCGCGTGATGGTGATGTGCCGGAAGCCGTGATGGCGGCGCTGTGTGATGATGTGAACACGCCGGGGGCGATTGCGGCGATGCGGCCGTTGGCGGATGCGGCGATGGCGGGGGATGCGCGGGCGGCGGGGGCATTAAGGGCTTCGGGTGCGCTGCTGGGGATTTTGCAAGGCTCGCCGGCGGCGTGGTTCCGTGGTGGGGAGGATGCGGCGGTGGAAGCGAAGATTGCGGAGCGGATTGCAGCGCGGAAGGCGCGGGATTTTAAGCGCGCGGATATGATTCGGGACGAGCTGGTGGGGGAGGGGATTATTCTGGAGGATTCGGCGGGGGGGACGACTTGGAGGAGGAAGTGAAGGGAAGGACTTCTTTTCTGAAGAAAAGAAGCAAAAGACTTTTATCTATGGGAGCCGCGATGTTGCTAGCATACGCGACACGTGTCCCCCGGCGAACAGCTGAAAAGTTTTTTGGTTCTTTTTTTCAAAAAAGAACTTCTTCCTCATGACAGGCCGCGACGGCGGCGCCGACCTCCACCCGATCGGCAACAGCCCCGTGGTAATCCTGGTGCGTCCGCAACTGGCGGACAATATCGGCGCCGTGGCGCGTGCGATGGCAAATGGGGGGCTGTTCCATTTGCGGCTGGTGGCGCCACGGGATGGCTGGCCGCAGGAGGCGGCGTGGCGCAATGCGTCCGGCGCGCAGAGGCTGCTGGAGGCGCTGACGGTTCATGAGTCAGTGGCGAACGCGGTGGCGGATCTGGAGCATGTGTTTGCGACGTGTCCGCGGCCGCGGCATATTGTGAAGCCAGTGCTGACGGCGCGGGGGGCGGCGGCGGAGTTGCGGGAGATTTGCAGGCGGGATTTGCGATGCGGGTTGTTGTTTGGGCCGGAGCGGGCGGGGCTGGATAATGACGATATGGCGCAGAGCGATGCGTTGATCCGGTATCCGATGAACCCGGCGTTTACATCATTGAACCTGGCGCAGGCGGTGATGGTGATGGCGTATGAGTGGTGGCAGAGCGATGACGGGACGCCGCCGCGGGAGCTGATGACAAACGAGACGGTGGTGGCGAGCAAGGGAGTTTTGGAGAATTTCCTGGTGCATCTGGTGGATCAGTTGGATGCGTGCGGATTTTTGCGCAATGCGCCGAAGCGGCCTGGGATGGTGCGGAATTTACGGCATTTGTTTCAGCGTGGGGAGATTACGGAGCAGGAGGTTCGGACGCTGCATGGGGTTGTGACGGAGTTGGCGTTGGGGCGGCGGGTGAGGGGGCGGTTGGAGAAGGATGTGGATGTTACGGCTGGTTCTGATGAACTCGGGTCACCTTGATTCGGTCGGCCGTTTGCAGTGCCACTGCCATGTCATAGTCGAGCTGCAATCCCGCCCAGACGCGCGCGGAGCTGCCGAAGGCTTTGGCAAGGCGGATGGCCATTTCTGGTGAGATGCCGCGGCGTTCGTTGACGAGTTCGGAGATGGCGTTGCGGGAGACGCCGAGTGCGCGGGCGGCGTCCGTGACGCTGAGGCCGAGCGGTTCGAGGCATTCCTGGCGGACGATGCGGCCGGGGTGGGGCGGGGTCTTCATTGCCATGCGCACAGGCTCCTAATGGTAGTCCGTCAGATCGACATCCGTTGCATCCGGTCCGTCGAAGCGCCAGACGATGCGCCAATTCGCCCGCACTGTTACGGACCATAGGCCTCGCATGTCACCTTTCAGGGGATGCAGGCGGAAGCCGGGCAGATCCATATCGGCTGGTTCTGAGGCGCGATCCAATACTGCCAGGATGTTCTCGATCTTGTCTCGCATATCGGCGCGGACCTGCGACGGATCATCACGTTCGAACAGCCGCTTCAGCCCGCGATGCCGAAAGCTGATAATCATCGAGGATCATAGCCTGTAGCCTTTCGCATGTCAATCGTGACTTCGGGTTTCGCCTTCTTGGGGGGTGAGGCCGTATTTGGCGACGAGGGTCCAGATGTGGGCGGGGACCATGGATTTGAGGCGGGCGGGGTGTTCGCGGCGGAGGTGGATGATGGTTTCGGCGGCTTTCATTTCGACGCGGGTGCGGGCGAATTCGAGGCCGCGGGGGCCGAGTTTGGGCATGAGCCAGCCCATGAGGGGGCGGAGCCAGTTGGGCATGGCGCGCAGCGGGAGGCCGCCGGCGGCGCGCTCTGTGTTGGCGATGAAGCCGGCGACCGCGCTTTGGCGTTTGCCGGCGGTGGTGGGCAGGGTGAGGATGACTTCGTTGCCGAGGAGGGCGAGCAACTCTTCGCCGCGTTCGTTGCGGGGGAGGAGCCATTGTTCGCCGTGGCCGCCCATGTAGCCGACGGTGATGTCCGCCAGCACGTTGGTGTAGTCCACGCAGGTGCGGCAGGTGAGGGGGAAGAAATCAGGGCGGAGTTTGGAAAGTGGCAGGCGGAGAAAGGGGATTTGCTGGACGCGGCCGTCCGTGAAGCGGAGTTCGACGTGGTAGTCCGTGCAGAATTCCAGGTAGGTGACGGTTTCGGGGTTTTTGGTGATGAGGGCGAGGAATTCGTGGAAGTTCTCGGTGGTGGTGTTGTCGCTGCAGGGGGTGCCGATGACGTAGAGGCGGTCGAAGCCGAGTGAGGCTTCGAGGGCGCGGAGGGCGTAGACCTGGCAGGGGATGCCGATGACAGCGAGGCGTTTGAAGCCGCGGGCGCGGGCGGGTTCCAGGAGGGCGAGAAGGGGGGCGTAGCCCATGCGCATGCCGCGGCAGGCGGCGAGGTCCGCGGGGTTGGTGACAAGGACGGGCATGGGGCGCCATTTGTCCGCGGGGTCGGGCGCCATGGTGAGGATGGCGTCCACGGCGCCGGT
>CAZZYR010000399.1:0-2824 GCA_964658235.1 uncultured Acetobacteraceae bacterium
CCGCGACAGCACTGACAAAAGTTTTTTGGTTCTTTTTTCCAAAAAAGAACTGCTTGCTTGCCTGCCCCAGCCGCGCCAAACCGTGCGCGCCAGACGGCTGGACGACCGCTGGGGGCAACCCTGGAGGAAAGTCCGGGCTCCACGGGAATACGGTGCCGGCTAACGGCCGGCGGGGGCGACCCCAGGGAAAGTGCCACAGAAAACAAACCGCCAGAGCGCGCAAGCGGGACGGCAAGGGTGAAACGGTGCGGCAAGAGCGCACCGCGCTCCTGGCAACAGGGGCGGCAGGGTAAACCCCACCGGGAGCAAGACCGAATAGGGGCGGCCGGCGCATGTGGCAGCACATGGCGTCAGGGGCATTCCCGCCTCGCCGCCCGGGTTGGTCGCGTGAGGCGCGCGGCAACGCGCGTCGCAGAGGAATGGTCGTCCAAGTGCCGCATGGCGCGGGACAGAACCCGGCTTACAGGCCGTCTGGCACTCCTTCGCGCTTTCCCGGAGAGCGCCGGCGAAGAATGCACAGATTTATCCACAAGAACAAAAAATGAATACCTAGCCGGTTCAATGCGCTACTCGGCAATGCTCGAAGCAATCCGGTAAATCATTGATTTAGAAAGATTGTCACCTTTTAGTTGCATCGTTAAACCGCGTATTCCCTTTGACGCCCATGTCCTCCCATGTTATCCCATGCCGTCCCAGGACGTGCTGCTTGTTCACAGCCGGTGTCCGAGGTTCGGACGAAGCGGTGGGCAGTCTGGAAAAAAGAGGGGGGGCAAGACCGGCGCGCATGAGTCAGTTCCTGGGCACGCACCTGAACAGGATCGATGGAAAGGGCCGGGTCTCCATCCCGGCGCCGTTCCGCGCAGTTCTGCGTGCGATGTCCGAGGAGGGGACGGCGCCTTTGGTGCTGCGGCAGAGTCACAGTTATGCGTGCGTGGAAGGTTGGCCCTCGCGGGAATTCGCGGCATTGGCCACGCCGCTGGAACGGCTGGATGTTTTTGGCGAGGATCACGAGGATCTCGCCCAGGTTCTGTATTCGGACGCCTATCCTGTCGAATCGGACAAGGAAGGACGCATTGTGTTGCCGGACGTGCTAGTGCAGCACGCGAATCTTTCGGATGCGGTTATTTTCATGGGCCTAGGCCGCACATTTCAGATTTGGGAACCGCAGGCTGCCGAACGCCGCCGCGCGGAAGCGCGGGAACGCGCGCGCGCGCGCCGGCTGACATTGCCTGGTCAAGCGGGGGCCGGCCACGTAGGCCCCGGTCTCATCCTGCCCGCAAGCACGCCAGTATCGGTCGGGCCGGTGCCCGCATGAACCATGTTCCGGTTATGCTGGATGAGGTGCTGGACACGCTGGATCTGCGCGACGGCGAGCGTGGGTTGGACGGCACGTTCGGTGGCGGTGGGTATGCCCGCGCCATCCTGTCGCGCGCTGCCTGCACGCTTTGGGCGATCGACCGCGATCCGGATGCCATTGCGCGCGGTGCGGCGCTGGCCGCCGCGCATCCCGGACGGCTGCACCTGATCGAAGGCAATTTCAGTGACATGGTCGCGCTGCTGCATGACGCTGGCGTGGACGCGTTGGATGGCGTGGTGCTGGACCTCGGCGTCTCCTCTTTCCAGATCGACGACCCCGCGCGCGGCTTCAGTTTTCGTCATGATGGCCCACTGGACATGCGGATGAGCCGAAGCGGGCCGTCCGCCGCCACCCTGGTGGCCGACCTGTCCGAGGCGGAGCTTGCTGACACCCTGTTTCAGTATGGCGAGGAGCGGCTTTCGCGCAGGATTGCGCGCGCCATTGTTGCAGCGAGGGCGGAGGCGCCGATCGAGACCACCGGCCGTCTGGCGGGGATCATACGGGGCGCCATGCCGCCGGCGCGGGATGGCATTCACCCAGCCACGCGCAGCTTCCAGGCGTTGCGCATCAGGGTAAATGACGAATTGGGAGAGGTTTCGCGCGCGCTGATGGCCGCGGCCACGCTGCTGGCGCCCGGCGGCCGGCTGGTGGTGGTGTCCTTCCACTCGCTGGAGGACCGGCTTGTGAAACGCTTCTTTACCACTGCGGCAGGGCGCGATCCGGCGCCTTCCCGGCATGATCCGCGTGGCCTGTCTATGCCGGTGCGTGCGGATTTCCGGCTGCTGACGCCCCGCGCGCTGCGCCCGACCGACGCGGAGACAAGCCGCAATCCACGCGCCCGCAGCGCCCGTCTGCGCGCGCTGCAACGACTGACCCCAGATCACGAGGCCCGCGCATGATCCGCCCCGTCACCTGCCTTTGCCTGCTCGCCGCTGGCGCTTCCGGGCTGTATCTGTATTCTGAAAAGCATCGCACGGCGCTGCTGGACCGTGAGATCGGCCAGGTGATCCGCGCGACGGAAGCTGCCCACGCGCGCACCGGGATGTTGCGCGCGGAATGGGCGCTGCTGAATGAGCCGGGGCGGCTGCAGGACATGGCAAGCCGGTATCTGACACTGCAGCCGCTGAAGCCGTCACAGTTTGTGCAGGTGGCGGATCTGGCGGAGCACCTGCCCGCGCCGGAGGCCACCTCGGCTGCCGCGAGCACTGAGGAGGATGACGCGTCGGCTGCCACGCCGTCGCCTGCCGTGGTTCCGGCGCCCGCGGACGTGGCGCCGGCTGGTATCGCGCCAGTGGCGAGTGCCGCGACGGACGATCCGGCCGCCGCGCCGCCGCCTGTATTTCCGGCGCATCATCCGATGCAGCCGCCCGCCAGGCCGGATGGGCATGCGGGCCTGAAGCTGCTTGCCCACGCGGACAGCCATCATGCGCCCCACCGGGTGGCGCTGGCGGACCGCCAGGACCCCCC
>CAZZYR010000400.1:0-2809 GCA_964658235.1 uncultured Acetobacteraceae bacterium
CAGCAGGACCATGGCGGGGAGTTCACCGCCGGAGAGGACGTAGTCGCCGACGCTGATTTCCTGGGCGCCGGTTGCATCGATGGCGCGCTGGTCGATGCCTTCGTAGCGGCCGCAGAGCAGAATGAGGCCGGGGCTGGCGGCGAAACGCTGGGCGTCCGGCTGGGTGAGGCGGCGACCACGCGGGGTGAGGTAGATGACGGGTCGGCCGTCCGCGACCTGGGTGACGGCGCGGCTGACGATATCCGGGCGCATGACCATGCCGGCGCCGCCCCCAAAAGGGGTGTCATCCACGGTGCGGTGGCGGTCCGTGGCGGCGCTGCGGATGTCATGCGTGTCCAGCGACCAGAGTTGGTTTTCCAGGGCGCGGCCGGCGAGGGACTGGCCGAGCGGGCCTGGGAACATGTCCGGGAAAAGCGTCAGGATGGTGGCGCGCCACGGGGAGGTGCTCATGCAGCCACCTCGCGCATCTCGATTTCGTGCGGCGGCACCACGGTCAGGCGGCCGGCGGCGACATCGATGTGGGGGATGGCGGCCTGGGTGAACGGGACGATCAGCGGATTGGCCGTTGGGCGTTCGATTTCCAGGCTGGTGCCGGCGCCGTAATCATGGACGGCGGAGACGCGGCCTATGGCGGCGCCGGTTTCGCTATGGGCGGCGAGTCCGACGAGGTCCGCCAAATAGAACTCGTCGCTGTCCGCCGGGGGGAGGCGGTGGCGTTCGACGTAGAACTTGGTGTTGACTAAACGTTCGGCCTGGGTGCGGTCCGCGACGGGGCGGCCTTTGGCATCGCGCAATTCGGCAACGCCTTCCCCGCCGCGCCAGGCGAGGGTCCAGGTGTTACCGGTCTCGTCCAGCAGCGGGTTGTAGTGGGCGAGGTCGGCCGGATCGGCGGTGTAGCTGTGGACGTGCACGAGGCCGCGCACACCATGCGGCCGGCCAACCACGCCCATCAGGATGCGCGTCTGTGGCATTTAGCCGGCGGCGGCCGCCGCGGCCTTGGCGCGTTCCTGCGCCTTCTTCTTCGGCGCGGACTGGATCGGCTGCTCAGGGTAGGTGCGCTTCGGGATCATGCCGGAATTGCCAAGGAACTTTGCCACGCGATCGGTTGCAACCGCGCCGTTGTCCAGCCAGTGCTTGATGCGCTCGCCGAACAGGCGGATGCGGTCATCATGTTCGGCGGGGAGCATCGGGTTATAGCTGCCGACCTTCTCGATGAAGCGGCCATCCCGCGGGCTGCGGCTGTCGGCAACCACGATGTGATAGTAAGGGCGCTTCTTGGCACCGGCGCGGGCGAGGCGGATTTTGAGGCTCATTTTCAGTTTCCAGTTTCAGTTTAGATTCAGTAACCGCGTGGGCGTTGCGCGCCCATGCCTTTCGGCATCAGCGCGCCGATGCCTTGGCGCATCAGGCCTTTCTGGCCCATTTTGCCCATGCGTTTCATCATGGTGGACATGTCATCGAACTGCTTGAGCAGTTTGTTGACCTCCTGCACGCTGGTGCCGCTGCCCGCCGCGATGCGCTTCTTGCGGCTGGCCTTGATGATGTCCGGAACCTGGCGTTCCTTGATCGTCATCGATCCGATGATCGCTTGTTGGCGCTTGAACACCGACGTGTCGATGTTGGCGTCCTCGATCTTCTGCTTCATCTGGCCCATGCCGGGCAGCATGCCCAGGATGGAGCTGATGCTGCCCATCTTGCTGATTTGCCGGAGCTGGGCGGCATAATCCTCCAAAGTGAAGGTGCCGCGCATCATGCGCTTGGCGAGTTTTTCCGCTTCGTCCTGATCAATGGTTTCGGACGCGCGTTCCACCAGGCCGACGATGTCGCCCAAGCCCAGGATTCGGCCGGCAACGCGCTCGGGGTGGAATTCCTCCAGCGCGTCGATCTTCTCGCCGCTGCCTGAGAATTTGATCGGCGCGCCGGTGACGGAGCGCATGGACAGCGCGGCGCCGCCGCGCGCATCGCCATCCATGCGGGTCAGCACGATGCCGGTGACGCCCACGGTTTCATTGAAGGCGCGGGCGGTTTGCACCGCATCCTGGCCGGTCATGGCATCCACGACGAGCAGCGTTTCGGCCGGGTTGGTGGCCTCGCGGATTTCGCGGACCTCGTTCATCAGCGCCTGGTCGATAGAGAGGCGGCCGGCGGTGTCCAGGATCACCACGTCAAAGCCTTCGCGGCGGCCGGCTTCCATGGCGCGGCGGGCGATCTGGACGGGGGTTTGGCCGGCGATGATGGGCAGGCTGGCGACGCCGGCGCGTTCGGCGAGCTGGGCCAACTGGAGCTGGGCGGCCGGCCGCTGGGTGTCCAGGCTGGCGAGCAGCACCCGTCGTTTGTCCCGCTGCGTCAGGCGGAGGGCGAGCTTGCCTGACGTGGTGGTTTTGCCGGAGCCTTGCAGGCCAACCATCAGGATGGGCACGGGCGGGGCGGCGGCGAGGTTCAGCGGCACGGCGCCGGCGCCGCCGAGGGCTTCCACAAGAGCGTCATTGACGATCTTGGCGACCTGCTGGCCGGGGGAGACGGCGGAGAGCACTTCGGCGCCGAGCGCACGCTCCCGGACGCGGGCCAGGAAGTCCTTGACCACGGGGAGCGCGACGTCAGCATCCAGCATGGCGAGGCGAACCTCACGCAAAGCCTCGGTCACGTCGCCTTCGCTCAGCGCGCCGCGTTTGCGGAGGCCGTCAAAGATCCCGGTGAATTTGTCCGACAGGGCGTCGAACATGCTGCGCGCTACTCCAAATGGTTTCGCGCCGCTGCGCGAACACTCGCGGAGCGGCGTAGCCCCCGCGTGTGGCGGGGACCGGAAGAC
>CAZZYR010000401.1:0-2161 GCA_964658235.1 uncultured Acetobacteraceae bacterium
CCCATGGCATCACCCACAGCGCCGTCAGCGGCACCGCCACCATGTTCGCCGGCACGTAATACAACGTCGCCTTGCCGAAATGATACGCCGCGAACGGCAAGGACGCAGTCCCCGCCAGCAAACTCGTCAGCATCAGCCCGCCCGCATACAGCGCCGGCCCGCGCCAAGTCTTCCCCGCGCCCAGCCGCGCCAGCCACGGCCGCGCCATCTCGTAGCCGGCAATCAGCGTCAGCACCGCGGCGAAACTCATCTGGAAGCTCACCCCCAACACGCTCTCCGGCGCCAGCACCAGCAGCACGGTCGCCGCCAGCGCCAGCCCGCGCAGCGAGATCGCCCGCCGCCCCGTCAGCACCCCCAGCGTCACCAGCGCGGCCATCGCGAAACTGCGGATGATCGGCACATGCGCCCCCGTCAACGCCAGATAGCCGCCCCCCGCCGCCAGCGCCGCCAGCGCGGCCATCTGCCGCGTCGGCCAGCGCAGCGCCGCCCGCTCCCACAGCGCCAGGCCAAACCGCGTGGCGCCGAACACCAGCCCCATCACGATGCCGATATGCAGCCCCGCCACCGCCAGCAGATGCGCCAGCCCGGAATCCTGGAACGCTGCCCGCTGCGCCGGCGGAATGGCGCTCCCCAGCCCCGTCAGCAGCGTCGCCGCCACCGCCCCCTTCGCCCCCGGCAGCGCCGCCATGATCCGCCCGGCAATCCCCGCCCGCAGCGCGCCCCACGCGCCCCCGCCCGCCGCCGTCAGCCGCGCCGCCGGCCCAATCGCGAACCCATACCCCGCCAGCCCGGCAAAATACGCATCCCGCTGCGTATCCCACCCCCCAGGATAATCCGGCGGCGACGGCGCCTTGATCAACGCCCGCACGCTGACCGTGTCGCCCGGTGCCAGCACCGACGTATCCGACGCCCGCAGCCGTATCCGCAACGCCCGCCCCAGCGCCGCGCCGCCATCCAAGGATGGCGCTGTAATCACCACCCGCCTGCCCTCCGGCAGAATGTCGATTTCCGCCACCCTGCCGGACACCACCGTCGCATGCCGCGGCAGCACCGGCCACGGCGGCGCCCGCCACGTCGCCAGGCACGCCAGCACGAACCCCCCTGTCGCAAACACCACGCACAGCGCCGCCGCCCGCGCCATCCGGCGCCGCCATCCCACCGCCGCCATCCCGCACGCGCTCGCCCACGCCGCCGCCGACCAACCCAAGGACGGCTCCGTCCCCCACGCAAAATACGCCAGCATCCCCCCCGCCAGAAACACCGGCAGAAAAAGAACAAAGCGCCCCCTCTGCGCCTCCAGAAATTCACCAATCACGCCGCGCACACGCCCCGCTCATTCCGCGACAGCACCAATAAAAGTTTTTTGGTTCTTTTTTTCAAAAAAGAACGCTTTCTTCCGCCGATGATCCGCACCCGCTTCGCCCCATCCCCCACCGGCCTCCTCCACATCGGCGGCGCCCGCACCGCCCTCTTCAACTACCTCTTCGCCCGCCACCACGAAGGCCAGTTCCTCCTCCGCATCGAGGACACGGACCGCGAGCGCAGCACCCAGCAGGCCGTGGACGTCATCCTCCAGGGCCTCGCCTGGCTCGGCCTGAACCCGGACGAACCGCCCATCTTCCAATCCACCCGCGCCGCCCGCCACGCCGAGGTCGCCGACGAACTGGTCGCCGCCGGCCGCGCCTACCGCTGCTACACCAGCGCCGAAGAACTGCGTGAAATGCGCGAGCGCGCCACCGCCGAAGGCCGCCCCCCGCGCTACGACGGACGCTGGCGGGACCGCGACCCCGCGGACGCGCCCCCCGGCATCGCCCCCGTCATCCGCCTGCGCGTCCCGCAAGCCGGCGCCACCGTGGTGGACGATTTGGTCCAGGGCCAGGTCCGCGTGGAGAACGCGGAGCTGGATGACATGATCATCCTGCGCAGCGACGGCTCGCCCACCTATCTCCACGCCGTCGTGGTGGACGATCACGACATGGCCATCACCCACGTCATCCGCGGCGACGACCATCTGACCAACACCTTCCGCCAGGTGCAGATCTTTGAAGCCATGGGCTGGGAAAAACCCCATTTCGCCCACATCCCGCTGATCCACGGCGGGGACGGCGCCAAGCTTTCCAAACGCCACGGCTCACCAGCAGTCAGCGATTACCGCGACCGC
>CAZZYR010000401.1:2171-2790 GCA_964658235.1 uncultured Acetobacteraceae bacterium
AGCGTGCTCGAATTCGATGCCCAGGGCTTCCTTCCCGAAGCGCTCTGCAATTACCTCCTCCGCCTCGGCTGGGGCCACGGCGACGCGGAAATCCTCTCCCGCGACGAAGCCATCGCCCTGTTCGATCTGGACGGCGTCGGCCGCGCCGCCAGCCGCATGGATTACGCCAAGCTCACCCACCTCAACGGCGTCTGGCTCCGCCAGGCGGACGATGCGCGCCTGACCGCGGACGTGCTCCGCCGCCTCGCTGGCCAGCCCGGCCTCCCTCTGGACGCCGTGGCCGAAGCCCGCATCCTGGCCCTGATGCCCGGCCTGAAGGAGCGCGCCAAAACCCTCGTGGACCTGGCCGCCAGCGCCGCCTTCCTCGCCCGCGCCGTCCCGCTGGAGTTCGATGCCAAGGCGCAGGCCGCCCTCACCCCGGACGCCCGCGCCATGCTGGCCGAGCTCGCCCCGCATCTGTCCGACACGGATTTCTCCCCCGCCGCCCTGGACGCCGCCCTGCGCGCCTTCGCCGACTCCACCGGCCGCAAGCTCGGCCAGGTCGCCCAGCCCCTGCGCGCCGCCCTCACCGGCAGCCTCATGAGCCCCGGCATCGACGCCACCCTGGCCGCCCTCGGCC
>CAZZYR010000402.1:0-2745 GCA_964658235.1 uncultured Acetobacteraceae bacterium
TCCGCGACAGCACTCCCAAAAGTTTTTTGCTTCTTTTTTCCAAAAAAGAAGGCCTTCCTTCCTAAGTCCCATCTAAATGCAAATACGCATGCACCGCCTGCACCACCACGGATCCCTCCCCAACCCCTGACGCCACCCGCTTCACGGATCCGGACCGCACATCCCCCACTGCATAAATTCCCCTCACGGACGTCGCGAACGAGGACCCATCCTTACCCGTCAGCACGAACCCCTGCCTGTCCAAATCCAGACACCCGCGCAGCCACTCGGAATTCGGCGCCGCCCCAATCATCACGAACACGCTCGTCACCGGCCGCGTCTCGCTCTCGCTGCTCTCGCTATTCGTCCACGTCACCTCGCGCAGAAACGCATCGCCCTCCAGCTTTGTAATCTCCGTATGCGTGTGCAGCGTAATCCTGCCTGACCGCTCGATCCGCTGCACCAGATAGTCGCTCATCGTCTCTGCCAGCCCCGCGCCGCGCACCAGCACATGCACATGCGCCACCGTGCGCGACAGAAACACCGCCGCCTGCCCGGCCGAGTTGCCGCCGCCCACCACCACCACTTCCTCGCCCGCGCACAGCCCCGCCTCCATGCCCGTCGCGGCGTAGTGGATCCCCTGCCCCTCGAATTTCTCGTATCCAGGCACATCCAGCTTCCGATAGCGCGCGCCGGTGGCCACGATGATGCTGCGCGTCCGCAGCGTGTGGCCATCCTCCAGCGCCAGCTCCAGCGGCTGCCGTGAACACTCGATGGACGTCACAGCCCGGCTAACCGCCAGCTTCGCGCCGAATTTCTGCGCCTGCACCTGCGCCCGCCCGGCCAGCGCCTGCCCGGAAATCCCGGTGGGAAATCCAAGATAGTTCTCGATCTTGGAAGACGTGCCCGCCTGCCCGCCCGGCGCGATCTTCTCGATCACGATCGTATCCAGCCCCTCGGACGCCGCATACACCGCCGCCGCCAGGCCGGACGGCCCAGCCCCCACCACCGCCACATCGAACACCCGCGCCGGATCGATCGTCTCCGTCAGTCCCAGCGCATCCGCCAGCGCCATCGTCGTCGGCCGGCGCAGCACCTGGTCGCCAGGTGCGACCACCACCGGCAAATGCTCGGTCTTCAGCTCGAAACACTCGAAGAACCCTTCGGCATCCGCATCGTGATCGGTGTCCAGCAGCCGGTGCGGATAGCCGTTGCGCGTCAAGAACGTCATCAGCTCCAGCGTATGCGCGCCGTGCCCGGACCCCACCACCACCACGCCGCCCTGCGCATGCCGGATGAACCCGGTGCGCCGCAGGATGAAGGCGCGCATCATGATCTCGCCGATATCGGCTTCCGTGCTCACCATCCGCCGGAAATCCGCCCGCCGGACCCGGATCACCCGGCTATCCTCCGCCGCCCGGCCGCTCACCAGGATCTCGCGCTCGTTGAACAGGTCCAGCTCGCCCGTGAACTGCCTGGCCCGATGTATCGTCACCGCATGCGGCGCGCTATGCTCGTCGGTATCGAAAATCTCGATCGCGCCATCCAGCACCAGAAAGAAATCCACGCCCCGCTGCCCGCGCTCGAACACCATCGTCCCCGCCGCCAGCCGCTCCTCGCTGCCATACGCCCCAATCCGCCCCGCCATCTCAACCGTCAGTCGCGGATAGATCTGCGCCTCCCGCGCATACGGATCGGTCGGGTCCAGATCGGTCTCGGGCTGCATGCCGGCCATTGTGTCACCTCAGGAATATCTGGCGCGGGCTTCCGTATAGCCCAGCCAATCGCTACTTGGGCAGAGAACCACCAGGAAAGACCGCCGATGGACAGCCTGATGCCCGCGCCCACCGCGCCCTTCACCCTCAGTGCGGACCAGCAGGCAATCGTTGCCATGGCCCGCGGCTTCGCCGATGACCAGCTCGCGCCCCACGCCCTGGATTGGGATGCGCAGAAGCATTTCCCGCTGGACGTGATCCGCGCCTCTGCCGCCCTCGGCATGGCCGCCATCTATGTCCCGGAGGAACATGGCGGCTCCGGCCTCGGCCGCCTGGATGCCGCCCTGATCTTCGAAGCGCTCAGCACCGGCTGCCCCGCGGTTGCCGCCTACATCTCCATCCACAACATGGTCACCTGGATGGTGGACCGCTTCGCCACGGACACGCAGCGCGCTTTGTGGATCCCGCGCCTGGCCAGCATGGACCTGCTCGGCGCCTATTGCCTCACGGAGCCGCATAGCGGATCGGACGCCGTCGCCCTGTCCACCAAGGCCCGCAAGGACGGCGATGATTACGTGCTGGATGGCACCAAACAGTTCATCTCCGGCGCCGGCGCCGTGGACCTCTACCTGATCATGGCCCGCACCGGCGGCCCCGGTGCGGCCGGCGTCTCCGCCTTCCTGGTGGAAAAAGGCACGCCCGGCCTCAGCTTCGGCGCCAATGAACGCAAGATGGGCTGGAACGCCCAGCCCACCCGCCAGGTGATCCTGGACGGCGTCCGCATCCCCGCCAGCCACCGCCTGGGCGACGAAGGCACCGGCTTCAAGATGGCCATGGCCGGCCTGGATGGCGGCCGCCTCAACATCGCCGCCTGCTCGCTCGGCGGCGCCCAGTCCGCGCTCGAAAAATCGCTCGCCTACATGAATGAGCGCCACGCCTTCGGCAAAACGCTCGCGGACTTCCAGGCCCTGCAGTTCCGCCTCGCCGATATGAGCATCGAACTCGAAGCCGCCCGCAGGGCACTCGCCGACCTGGACTGAGGTTCCCGCTG
>CAZZYR010000403.1:0-2732 GCA_964658235.1 uncultured Acetobacteraceae bacterium
GCGACAGCACGGAAAAAAGTTTTTTGGTTCTTTTTTTCAAAAAAGAACTGCTTCCCTTCCCTTAACCCCTCGTAAACCCCCCCCGCGCCACTCTGGCGCCATGCTCCACCCCAAGCGCCCCGCATGAAGCCGGTCCTGGACGGTCTGCGTGCCCTCGGCGCCGCGCGCCTGATGGCGCTCGGCGTCGTCGGCGCCGGCATGCTGGTCATGCTCGGCCTGCTCGCCCTGCACGGTGGCGCGCCGGCGCAGCAGGCCCTGCTGTACGCGGATCTGGACCTGCGCGAAGCCGCCCAGATGACGGAGGCGCTGGACCGCGCGCATATCGCGCACCAGGATTCCGGCGGCGGGGACCGCATCATGGTGTCCGCCGCGGACGTGGCGCGCGCGCGCATGTTGCTGGCCAAGGATGGCCTGCCCTCCGGCGGCTCAATCGGTTACGAGATCTTCGATCGTGGCGATGCCATGACATCCAGCCAGTTTCAGCAGGACATCAACGAAACGCGCGCCATGGAAGGCGAACTGGCACGCAGCATCCGCATGCTCCAGGGCGTGCGCAACGCCCGCGTCCACCTCGTCCTGCCGAAACGCCAGCCATTCTCGCGGGACAGCCAGCCCGCCCAGGCCAGCGTGGTGCTCAGCATGGCCGGCGCCGCGCGGCTGGATCCGCAAGGCGTGCAGGCGGTGCTGAACCTGGTCGCCGCCGCCGTGCCTGGTCTCAAGCCGCAAGGCATCGCCATCATCGATACCCACGGACAGCTTCTGGCCCGCGCCGGCCAGCCCACCACCGAGGGCGAAGTGGCGCAGACGTCCGAGGAACTGCACCGCGCCACCGAACTGCGCCTGTCCCGCGCGGTGGAGGAAATGCTCGAACAGAGCCTCGGCCCCGGCCGCGTCCGCGCCGAAGCCGCCGTGGAGATGAATTTCGACCGCGTGAACGAGACTGCGGAGAGCTACAACCCAGACCAGCAAGTGGTGCGAAGCACGCAAACATCCACGGACAAGAACAACAGTACGGAAGCCGATAAATCCACCACCGTGGCGAACAACCTGCCCAACGCCGAAGCGGCCGGCGGCCAGTCCGGCAGTTCACAGCAGAAGCAGGAGGAGACAACCAACTACGAGATCGGCAAGACGGTCCGCACCCTGGTGCGTGAACAGCCGCAGATCGCCAAGATCTCGCTGGCGGTGATGATCGACGGCACGGTTCAGGCCGATGCGCACGGCAAGCCTGTCTGGGCGGAGCGGAGCCCGGAAGATATCGCCCGCATCCGCCGGCTGGTGCAGAGCGCCATCGGTTTCGATGAAAAGCGCGGCGACAAGGTCGAAGTCGTCTCCATGCGGTTCGTGGCGCCCGATGACGGCGCCACGGTCCCATCGGGGGGCTTGCTCGGGCTTGGATTGGAGAAATCCGATATCATCGGGATCGGCCAGTCCGCGGTGCTGGCCGTGGTGGTGCTCCTGGCGCTGCTGTTCGTATTGCGGCCCATGGCGTTCCGGCTGTCCGCGATCACGCCGCAAGCCATGCTGGAAGCCGGGGACGCGCTGCTGGCCGCACCCGCCGGCGGCACCTACGCACCCGCCAACCCACCCGGCTCCATGGTGCTGCGCAACGCGGACCAGGCCGCTATGCTGCCTGATGAAAGCATGGTCGATATGGTCAATGTCGAAGGCCAGCTTAGGGCATCTTCCATACGCAAGCTCGCGGAGATGGTGGAGAAACATCCCGATGAAAGCCTGTCCATCATGCGCGGCTGGATGACCCAGGAGCAGAGCTGAGCCATGGCACGCGCCGCGGAACGCAGGGAGCTGAACGGGCCGCAGAAGGCAGCCGTGCTGATGCTCGCCATGGGCGAGGAGCACTGCGCGCGCCTGCTGAACCTCATGCACGAAGACGAAATTAAGGAAGTCTCCAGTGCAATGGCGCAGCTCGGCACCATCCGGGCGGACACGGTTGAACAGCTTTGCCAGCAATTCGCGGAGAACATGGGCGCCGCTGGCTCGCTGGTCGGCAATTTCGAAAGCACGGAACGGCTTCTCCAGAAGTCCCTGCCGCGGGACCGCGTTGGCCAGATCATGGAGGAAATCCGCGGCCCGGCCGGCCGCACCATGTGGGACAAGCTGGGCAACGTCAACGAGGCGGTGCTCGCCAACTACCTGAAAAACGAATATCCCCAGACGGTGGCAGTGGTGTTGAGCAAGGTGCGGTCGGACCACGCGGCCCGCGTGCTGACGCTGCTGCCGGAAAGCTTCGCCATGGAAGTGGTGATGCGCATGCTGCGTATGGAAAGCATCCAGCGCGATGTGCTCGATGGCGTGGAGCGTACCCTGCGCGCGGAGTTCATGTCCAACCTGGCGCGCAGCACGCGGCGTGACCCGCACGAGCTGATGGCGGACATCTTCAACAACCTTGATCGCCAGGCCGAAGGCCGCTTCATCGCGGCGCTGGAGGAGCGCAACCGCGAGGCCTCCGAACGGATCAAGGCTCTGATGTTCACGTTCGACGATCTGAGCCGCCTGACCGGCCCCTCGATCCAGGTGCTGCTGCGGTCGGTGGACAAGGAGAAACTGCCGCTTGCCCTGAAGGGCGCGTCCGAAAAACTGCGTGACATGTTCTTTAAATGCCTCTCGGAACGTGCCGGCAAGATGCTGCTGGAGGACATCGAGGCGCTGGGCCCCGTCAAGCTGCGGGATGTGGATGAGGCGCAGGCCGCCATCGTGCTCGCCGCGAAGGA
>CAZZYR010000404.1:0-2719 GCA_964658235.1 uncultured Acetobacteraceae bacterium
GAAGGGCACACGCCAGGCAGCATCTACCGGGTGGAGCGGTATGTGGCGGCGGCGCGCGCGCTGGGGCTGGAGGCCGGATGGTGCGAGGCGGGGCCGGTGGGGCCGGCGGAGCTGGAAGGCGCACGGCTGGTGGTGCTGTGGCGTGTTCCGTATTCCAGCCATATCGCCGGCATCATCCAGGTGGCGCATGAACAGGGCGCCACGGTGATCTTCGATGTGGACGATTTGATGTTCCGACCGGAGCTGGCGACGATCGAGGTGATCGACGGCATACGCAGCCAGCGGTTTTCCGAGCAGGGCACGCAAGAATTCTTCAGGCTGATCAGCAAGACCTTGCGCGCATGCGACTTGGTGACGTGCCCGACGGAGGAGCTGGCGCATCAGGTGCGGCTGGGCGGCCGGCCGGCCTATGTGCTGCCGAACGGGTTCGACGAAGCGAGCCATGCGGCGGCAAGGCGGGCCCATATGGAATGGTTGGGCTACGCGGACGACCTGGTGCGCATCGGGTATGCCGGCGGTTCGCGCACGCATCAGCGCGATTTTGCGGCCGCCGCGCCCGCGATTGCGCGGGTGCTGCGGGCGCATCCGCAGGTGCGGCTGACCTTGTTCCGCGATGGGAGCAGCGGTGAAGGGCTTGTGCTGATCGACGAGTTTCCCGAGTTTGCCGAGCTGGGCGACAGGATCGAGTGGCGTAACATGGTCAAACTCGCGGAGTTGCCTGGGGAGATCGCGCGGTTCGCGATCAACATTGCGCCGCTGGAGCACGGCAATCCGTTTTGCGAGAGCAAGAGCGAATTGAAATTCTTCGAGGCGGCGCTGGCGGGGGTGCCGACGGTGGCGTCCCCCACGGGGCCGTTCAAGCGGGCGATCGAGGAGGGGGTGACGGGGTTTTTGGCCGAAGATGAGGAGGCCTGGTTCGCGGCACTGAGCCGGCTGGTGGGGGATGCGACGCTGCGGGCGAAGGTGGCGCAGGCGGCATATCATGTGAGCCTGGCGCGGTTCGGGCCGGAGGCGCAGGCGGGCGCGTTCGGGCGGATGCTGGCGCAGATCGAAGGTGGAGCGGCGGGGGCGGCGGCATTCGAGCAGGACCGGTATCGCGCGAGCCTGCCGGCTGTTGCGGTGCCTTTCGTGCCGGACAGCGAGGTTCTGTTTGCCCGGGACAGGATGGCGGCGGCACAGGTGTGCGTGATTGTGCCGGTGTTCAATTACGCGGATTACGTGACGGAGGCGCTGCAATCCGTCGCGGACCAGACGCTGGAGCTGCTGGATCTGGTGGTGGTGGAGGATTGCTCGCCGGACGATTCCGCGGCGATGGTGCTGGATTGGGTGCTCGCGCACGAGGAGCGGTTCAACCGGATACGCGTGTTGCGCCATAGGGAAAACGCGGGGCTGGGGTTTGCGCGCAATAGCGGGTTTGCGGCGGCCGAGACGCCGTTCGTGCTGCCGCTGGACGCGGATAACCGGCTTCGTCCGAAAGCGTGCGAGACGCTGCTGGAGGCGCTGAGCGGCGGCATGGCCGCATTCGCGTATCCACGTATCCAGAAGTTTGGTGATTCCAGCGAGGTGGTTGGCGAGGAAGGCTATTCCGTGCTGCGGCTGCAGCCGGGCAACTACATCGATGCGATGGCGCTGGTGCGGAAATCCGCCTGGGCGGCGGCGGGTGGATACGATCATGTGAAGCATGGGTGGGAGGATTTCGATTTCTGGGCGCGGATTGCCGAGCGCGGGCTGTTCGGGGTGAACGTGGCGGAGATCCTGGCGGATTACCGGGTGCATGACCGGTCCATGCTGCATACGTCGACGGACAAGCGGGAAAATCGCGAGGCGCTGGCAGCCGACATCCTGCGCCGGCATCCGTGGCTGGACCTGGCGGGGTAACACCCGCCGGCCGGTTTTAGCCGCCTGGATCGGGCGGGGGCGCCATGAGGGGCGGGTTTGTGTCCGCGCCATCCGTGCACGGAGGCGGCACCAGGGTGGTGGTGCGGGCGAGGACGTCCATCAGCCTGGCGTGCGAGCCGGGCGCCGCGGCGTGCGGGCGGAATTTGTGCGCGCGATGAGGCGGCTTGGCGGGCTTTGCGGCGCGATGCGGGCGGGCCGCGCGGCGGGGCGTGGGGAGAGGCCGGCGAGCATGGCCTCGATCTGGTCAGGCTGGAGGGTTGGGGTGTCCAGCAGGGCGAGGGCGGCTTCCGCGTGGGGGGCGGCGATCATGTCCCCGATCTGCAAGCGCAGATCCTCGATGGGTTGGAGGAGGTCCGGCGGGAGGACGTGGCGCTCCCGCATGAGCAGGAGATGGCGCTCCGTGGGCGCGTTGTAGGGCGTGCGGGTGGCGGTGACGTATGCGCGGCGGCGGGCGGCCTTCGGGTCCTCCGCGCCGTTTGGCACCGCCTGGCCGATGGCGGCGGCGATGGCGCTGAGATGGCGGTAGAGGATTTCCGAGAGAATGGTGTCCGGGTCCGGGAAGTGGCGGCGCAGGGTGATGGGGGCGAGGCGCAGGGCCAGGGCAAAGTTTCCCATGGTGAAATCCATGCGTCCGAAGCGCGCCATGAGCGTGGTGGCGGCATCCAGGATGCGCGTTTCTCGTTCCCGCTCCTTGTCCGTTGGGCGGTGGCGGGCGCCGGGGAGGTTCTCGGCGTAGACGCGGAGGAGTCTGGCTGGGATTGGCATGGGGGGGACTGTAGGATTGTATTCCTTGGTGGGCAAGCTTTATTTTTGGGGGTAG
>CAZZYR010000405.1:0-2711 GCA_964658235.1 uncultured Acetobacteraceae bacterium
TGCGGGTGATGTCCGTCTTGCGGAGGGACCAGGGCGCCTGGGCGTCGATGTAGCCATCGGCCGAGCGGATCAGGTGCCAAATGTCATCCAGCGCGTCGTGCAGGGCCTGGCGTGCGATGTGCGCGCGGACGATGCCGGGGATTGCCTGGGCCTCGGCAAGCAAAGCGCGGTCTTCATCCGTGAGAGGACCTGGCTCGGGCAGCGTGCCCTCGCAGTTCTTCGCAATCAGGGACAGCGTGCGCTGCGCCAGGTTGCCGATGCCGTTCGCCAGATCGGTGTTGAGCCGGCCGATCAGGGCGCGGGTCGAGAAGTCGCCGTCATTGCCGAACGGCACTTCGCGCAGCAGGAAGTAGCGCACCGGATCCAGCCCGTACTTTGCCACAAGCTCCGTGGGATCGACCACGTTGCCGATGGATTTGCTCATCTTGGCACCGTCGATCGTCCACCAGCCGTGGGCAAAGATCCGCTTCGGCACCGGCAGGCCGGCGGCCATCAGGAAGGCGGGCCAATAGACGGCATGGAAGCGCTGGATGTCCTTGCCGACCAGATGCAGGTCGGCCGGCCAGAACCGCCAGAGAGGATTGTCCGTGTCCGGGTAGCCGAGCGCCGTGATGTAGTTGGCCAGCGCGTCCAGCCAAACATACATTACGTGGGCCGGGTCGTTCGGCACGGGGATGCCCCAGGTGAAGCTGGTGCGGCTCACCGAGAGATCCTTCAGGCCGCTGCGGATGAAACTGAGCATTTCCCGGCGTTTGCCCGGCGGTCCGATGAAGTCCGGGTTGGCTTCGTAATGCTCCAGCAGGCGGTCCTGGTAGGCGGACAGGCGGAAGAGGTAGTTGGGCTCCCGCACCCACTCCACCGGCGCGCCGGTGGGCGCGAGTTTCGTGCCGTCATCCAGCGTCACGAGGTCGTCCGGGCTGTAGAAATCCTCGTCCCGCACGGCATACCAGCCCTCGTAATGGCCCAGGTAGATGTCGTCGCTGGCGGCAAGCTTCTCCCACAGGGCAACGGCGCCGGCCTTGTGGCGCGGATCCGTTGTACGGATGAAATCATCGTTGGAGATACCCAGCGTTTCCAGCATTCTGCGGAATTCCGCTGAAACGGCATCGGTGAACGCCTGGGGGTCCTGCCCTGCCGCGGCGGCTGCTTTTTCGACCTTTTGGCCGTGCTCATCCGTGCCGGTCAGGAAATGCGTGTCGGTCCCGTCTAGCCGGTGGAAGCGGGCGATGACGTCCGCCGCGATGGCGGTGTAGGCGTGACCAATATGTGGCGATCCGTTGACGTAGAAGATCGGCGTCGTAAGATAGAACGTTGACATTGCGACTCTTCGAATGGGCGAAGCCCGGGGTCCGGGCCATAAGCCCCAGCGGGGTCCAGGGGCGAAGCCCTTAACCTAAACTTGCGGCGCTTTTAGCAGGGCGAGGCCGGCGATGACAGCCTGGCGCCGGTCCATGTTCGCGCGCTCCGTCTCCGCGGCCAGGCGCTGCAGGGATTCGGCCGCTTCCGCCCAATGCAATGCCGAACGGGACGTCACGAGACGCAACTGGGATGCGTCCGCTGTGCCGCGGATGGAAGCGGTGACGGCGTTGGCGATGCCGCGCTGGAGCAAGGCCATGAAGGTTTCGAAGGCGTCCTGGTCACGCAGCGTGTCGGCAATCTCGTAGCCGCGCAGCAATGTGATGTCCGGACCCGCATCGAGAATTTCTGCGACAGTGCCCGCGATCCTCAGGCCGCCATCCTCGGCCAGCGCAAGCGCGCGGCCGGGAGAGCCTTCCGCCAGGGCACTCAGCGTCGCGCGGTCCTCTGGCGGCAAGGCGGGCACATACCGCGCCAGGGCTTGGGCCATCTCCGCCGGCGAAAGCGGCGACAGCGGCAGATGGCGGCAGCGGCTGCGAATGGTGGGTAGCAGGCGGCCGGGCGCGTTGCAGACGAGTATCAGCACGGCGCGTGCAGGCGGCTCCTCCAGCAGCTTGAGCAGGGCGTTGGCGGAGGCCGCATTGAGGTCCTCCGCGCCATCGATCAGCACCACACGCCAGCCGGCCTCCGCAGCGGTCAGATGCAGGAAGGGCGCGATTTCGCGCGCATTCTCCACCGCGATCTGTTTCTTCATGCGCTTTTTCTTGTCGTCCCACTCACGCTCGATCGTCAGCAGGTCCGCATGGGTGTTGGCCGCTACGCGGCGGAACACCGGGTGCGCGGGGTCCATTTCCAGCGACGCACCGGGGCCGGCGAGAAGGCGGCGGGCGAAACGGTAGGCCAAAGTCGCCTTGCCGATGCCGTCCGCGCCGGTGATCAGCCAGGCGTGGTGCAGGCGGGCGCCGCTGAGCGCGTCCTGGAGGGCGGATTGGGCGGCGGCGTGGCCGATCAGGGTGGGATTTTCGCGGGGAGTCATGAAGGCAAGGAAGGCCTTCTTTTTTGAAAAAAGAAGCAAAAAACTTTTGTCAGTGCCGCGCGGACTCAACGGATAAAAGTTTTTTGGTTCTTTTTTTCAAAAAAGAACTGCTTTCTTGCTTACCTCTCCAACAACAAACGCAATCCCCATGCAAATCGCCCCCACCACGAACAAAGCCGGGTATGACATCCCGCGCGCAAACAGAAAAGACAGCGTGTAAGCCCCGACTGCCTGGCCGCCGGCGAACGCCAGCGTCGCGCGGCTCCAGGCAACGCCGCGCGCCGCGTCGCTGGCGCCCGCCCGCGCCTGGGAGCGGCCC
>CAZZYR010000406.1:0-2660 GCA_964658235.1 uncultured Acetobacteraceae bacterium
GTGGATCCTCCTTGGCCCCACGCGCCACAACCCGCAGCGCGCCATCCGGCAACGGCCGCTGCAGCGCGCGCGCCTCCGCCCACGGCGCGTCCATCCATGTCTCGAACTCCCCAGACGCCGTCAGGATCACCGGCATCGCCTTCGGATGCACCGCGCCCACCTCCTGGTTCGGCTCCGTGGTCAGAAACGCGAACAGCTCGCAGGTAATCTCCCCCTCGGCCACCTTCCGTGTGCAGGTCCACCCCGTCCAGATACCCGCGAAGAACGCCAGCGGCCGCGCCTCGTCCAGCGCGAACCACACCGGTTCGGATTTGCCATCCGCCCTGCGCGTGCTCTCGCTAAAGGACGTAAACGGCACCAGGCAGCGCGACCGCGGCTCCAGCCACCGCCGCCAATGCGGGCTTGCCGTGTTGCGCACGTTGGTCACGCCCCTATCCACCTTGCGCCCCTGCAGCACAAACGCCGGCGACGGCATGCCCCACCTGGCCCGCGCCAACTCGCGTACACTCCCGGCGCCATGCCGCACCACCGGCGCCGCCTGATCCGGAAAGATGCCGGGCAGCACAGGCAGGTTCCCCGCCACATCGCTCATCGCCCCGGCCAGCCGCCGGATCGCCTCCTGGTTCGTCGTCAGGGAATACAGATTGCACATCGAACCACTCCGCGCATGCGCCCAGGCTAGCGCGCACACGCTCCCGCGCGAAAGTCCCGGTGGCCGGTCCCGTGGACAACCCGATCCAGAAAGGGTCTCCTCGGCGCATCGGCAAATTCCTGGAGCTCGCGGTGATGCGGTTGTTTCCACATATGTTCCGGGGCGTGGTTGCCGTGGCGCTGACCGGTTCGGCCTGGGCGCAGGACGCGGTATCCGGGCAGGACCGGGCAGAGATCGATCGCGTTCTGCAGCAAAGCGCCGCGGACTGGTCGCGCGGCGATCTCGCCGCCTTCATGCGGAGTTACGAGGACGCGCCCAACACAGCATTCGTGATCAGCGGTGGCTTGCTGCGCGGCTATGCCGCCATCAAGGCCCACTACGCCGCGCGGTACGGGACTGGACAAAAAATGGGCTCGCTGCGGCTCGATGTCCTGGAGGAGCGCGGCCTGGCTCCCGCTTACGCGCTGGTCACCGGCCATTTCGCTTTATCAGGCCCCACCGTCGCCGCCGGAGTTTTCACTTTGATCTTCCACAAAACCCCCGCCGGCTGGCGCATCACCTACGACCACACCTCCTAAATCCGCCCGTCTAGCAAACAGTAAAAAGTTTTTTGCTTCTTTTTTTCAAAAAAGAAGGCCTTCCTTCACGTACTCCGCCGCTTCGCATTATTCGCATTGTTCGGCTTCTTATAATTCGTCTTCACAAACCGCTTCGGCGCCCCCGGATCGCGCCGCGGCGAAGGCCCTGGCGCCTCGGACCGCGTCACCCGCACATTATCCTCCGCGTCATCCGGCAGATTGGATTCGAACTCCTCCGCCCGCGCCGTGGTGATTTCAAACCGCGTCTCGGTGTCCTGGATGCGGATCGCCCCCACATCCCGCTTCTCCACGCCGCCCATGCGGCAAATCAGCGGCAGCAGCCATTTCGGATCCGCTTTTTGCGACCGCCCGACATTGAGGCTGAACCACACCATCGGCCCGGACGCGATGTTCGCCTTCTCCGGCCGCGCGGCAGCTTCACGCACCGCTTCCTGGCGCCGGCCGGGCAGGGGGGCCAGGTCGGTGATTTCCTCCGGCGCCGGCAGGCGCGCGCGATACATGCGGACCAGCGCCGCGGCCAGATCCTCCGCGCTGCGCCCCTCCAGCAGCGTGCGCGCCAAAGTCAGATCGTCCTCCGTCATCTCCTCGGTCAGCACGGGATCGTTCAGCAGCCGCGCGCCGTCCCGCGCGCGTATCTCCTCCGGAAGCGGCGCGCCGCTCCATTGCGCGGACACGCCGGCCGACGCGATCAGCGTCTCCGCCGCGCGCGCCCGGTTCGCCGGCACAATCACCACGCAAGTCCCCTTGCGCCCCGCCCGCCCGGTGCGCCCGGACCGGTGCAGCAGCGTCTGTTTGCTGTTCGGCATGTCCGCGTGGATCACCAGGCCCAGATCCGGAAGATCCAGTCCCCGCGCGGCCACATCGGTTGCCACGCACACCCGCGCCTGTCCGTCCCGCATCGCCTGCAAAGCGCGCGTCCGCTCGTTCTGCGTCAGCTCGCCGGACAACGCCACGCTGGTGAACCCGCGCTCTTGCAAACTTGCATGCAAATGCCGGACGCCTTCGCGCGTGGCGCAGAACACCAGCGCGGTCGGCGCCTCGAAATAGCGCAGCACGTTGACCACCGCGTGCTCAATCTCCCGCGGCGGCGTGCGCACCACGCGATACTCGATATCCGCATGCGGCTGGTTACGCACCAGCGTATCGATCCGCAGCGCGTCCTTCTGATACTTGCGCGCAAGACCGATGATCTCCTTGGCGATCGTGGCTGAGAACAGCAGCGTGCGCCGCCACTCCGGTGTCGCGTTCAGCAGCGTGTCCAGCTCATCCCGAAACCCCAGATCCAGCATCTCGTCGGCTTCGTCCAGCACCACCACGGCCAGATCGCCCAGCTTCAGCCGGCCGCGCGCCAGGTGGTCGCACAGCCGCCCAGGCGTGCCCACCACGATATGGGCGCCGGCCTCCAGCGC
>CAZZYR010000407.1:0-2657 GCA_964658235.1 uncultured Acetobacteraceae bacterium
GACTCAATAATCAAAAGTTTTTTGTTCCTTTTTTTCAAAAAAGGAATGCTTGCCTTTGCAGCGACGGGAGCATCAAGCGTGTTCAAGGAATCCGAACTGGCCGCCCACGTGGCCGCGCACCGCGCATGGGGCGCCGCCGCGCCCGGACGCCCCGGCTTCACCCTGCCGGATTTCGCGGGCGGCCTGCTGATGGTGCTGCCTGGCACAATGCCGCAATTCCTCGAGCGGCGCGGCATCCGGCTGGCCAATCCCGCAAGAACCGGCGCGCTGCACATCTGGCTCGGCCCCTCCATCGGCCCGCTGGACCTGGACATCGACGCTGATCCCGAAACCACCGGCCTGATCATCCTGGACGGTCCCGGGCCGATCAACGGTCAGATCACCCTCGCGTCGGAGGACCACCTCCTGGTGATGTCCGGCAGCGAGAGCAGCCGCAACGTGACCACCCATCTGTGGGGCACCGGCACGGCGGTGTTCGTCGGCCAAGGCAGCTCCGCAAACAGCATCACGTTCCTGGCGGAAGGCAACCACGTCTCCATCCAGGTGGGCGACGATGCAATGATCTCCGACAACGTGGAGGTCGTCACCAGCGACAGCCACGGCATTTTCGAGCTGTCGGATCCGTCCCGCCTCATCAACCCGCCAGCCAGCGTGGTGGTGGGACCGCATGTGTGGCTGGGCAAGTCCGTCACCGTTGGCAAAGGCCTGCACATCGGCGCCGGCGCAATCCTCGGCCGTGGCAGCCTGATCACCCGGGATGTGGCGCCGGCCACCCTCGTGGCCGGCTATCCGGCGCGTGTTCTGCGCGAAGGCGTCAGCTGGATCCGCCCCTGGGACCACTGGGCGCCGGGCGTCGCGGAAGCGATGGCGATGATCGCGCCGAACGGCATGTCATGATGGGCCGTTAGCGGAAGAACCGCCAGGCGAGCGCGAAGATGCCGATCCACAGCACGGCGCCAACCGCCAGACCGAGCATCAGCCCGCGCGCCGGTGCCAGGCCGTCAACCCGTTGCTGATCCGCCGGCGGCTCCTCGTCACCGGAGTGCCGGCCCGACCTCGCCCCCGGTAAAGGAACCGTGCTTCGGGCCAGCGGCGGCGGTAGTTCACGCGATAACGGTTTGAATTGGCCAGACATCTCAACCCCGAATGCGTGACGCTCAGGCGCCATCTGCTTTTTAAGTTGGTTCTGAGACCGATTATAAGACAAAGGTGACGAAAAAGGAAGACCTGCGAAACGAAACACGCGGGCGCGAATCGCCTGTGCCGAGCGGTGGCAACCCTGGACCGGCTGCAATGCGGCCACGCGCTTGCGGCACGGGACTGCCCTGTGCTGAGTATCGCCATGGAACGACACGCTATCGCCAGCCGTATCCTCATCCTGGATTTCGGCAGCCAGGTCACCCAGCTGATCGCCCGCCGGCTGCGCGAGGCCGGCATCTACTGTGAGATATTTCCTTTCTCGGCCAGCGCGCAGCGTGTCGCCGACTGGGCGCCCCGCGGCATCATCCTCTCCGGCGGCCCCGCCAGCGTCGCGGACGCGGACGCGCCAATGGCGGACCCGGCCATCTATACGCTTGGCCTCCCCATCCTGGGCATCTGCTACGGCCAGCAACTGCTGGTGGCCCAGCTGGGCGGCGTGGTTCAGGGCAGCGACCACCGCGAGTTCGGCCGCGCCTACGTGGACGTGACCGCGGATTGCGCGCTGTTCCACGGCGTCTGGCAGGTAGGCGGCCGCGAGCAGGTGTGGATGAGCCACGGCGACCGGGTCACCGTCCTACCGCCTGGCTTCGCCGTTGTCGCCAGCAGCGAGGGCGCCCCGTTCGCCGCCATCGCCGACGAGACGCGCCACATCTACGGCACCCAGTTCCACGTCGAGGTCGTCCACACCCCGCACGGCGCCGCCCTGCTGCGCAATTTCGCCCACGGCGTGTGCGGCTGTACCGGCGACTGGACCATGGCCGCCTTCCGGGACGCCGCCATCGCCCGCATCCGCGCCCAGGTCGGCACCGGCCGCGTCGTCTGCGGCCTGTCCGGCGGCGTGGACAGCTCCGTCGCAGCGGTCCTGATCCACGAGGCCATCGGCGACCAGCTCACCTGCATCTTCGTCGATCACGGCCTGCTCCGCGCCGGCGAGGCCGCCCAGGTTGTCGAAACTTTCCGCGACCGCTTCAACGTCCCGCTGGTCCACCGCGACGCCAGCGACATGTTCATCGGCGCCCTGGCCGGCGTCACCGATCCGGAAACCAAGCGCAAAACCATCGGCCGCCTGTTCATCGACGTCTTCGAGGAGGAAGCCGCCCGCATCGGCGGCGCGGACTTCCTCGCCCAGGGCACGCTCTATCCGGACGTCATCGAAAGCGTCTCCGTCACCGGCGGCCCCTCCGTCACCATCAAAAGCCACCACAATGTCGGCGGCCTCCCCGCACGCATGCGCATGCAGCTCGTCGAGCCCCTGCGTGAACTGTTCAAGGACGAGGTCCGCGTGCTCGGCCGCGAACTCGGCCTCTCGGACGCCATCGTCGGCCGCCACCCGTTCCCCGGCCCCGGCCTCGCCATTCGCATCCCCGGCGAAGTCACCTTCGAAAAACTGGAAATCCTCCGAAAGGCCGACACCATCTACCTCGAGGAAATCCGCGCCGCCGGCCTCTACGACGCCA
>CAZZYR010000408.1:0-2643 GCA_964658235.1 uncultured Acetobacteraceae bacterium
GAAGCCCATCTTGTGGTTCAGCCCGGCCACGATGATGTCGTTTCGCGCGCCGACGCCGCCGTCCTCGCCGGGCAGGAATTTCGGGACGATGAACAGGGAGATGCCCTTCGTGCCGGGGATGGGCTTGCCGTCCTGGCCGGGGACCTTGGCGAGGACGAGGTGGACGATGTTCTCGCTGGCGTCCTGGTCGCCGCCTGAGATCCACATCTTGTTGCCGCGCAGGCGGTAACGCTCGCCCAGCGCGTCCGCGCCATCCGGCTCCGCGCGGGTGGTGATGTCCGCCAGCGAGGAGCCGGCCTGAGGTTCGGACAGGCACATGGTGCCGAACCAGCGCCCGGCGATTTGCGGGCGGGCGAAGGCAGCGATTTGGGCGGGGGTGCCGAAGGTGGCGATGAGGCGGGCATTAGCGACGGTGAGCATCATGAAGCCGGTGGCGGCCACGCTGGCGGCCTTCAGCAGGCCCATGGCGGCCCAATAGACGGTGCTGGGAACGGCCAGGCCGTCCAGCTCCGCGGGAAAGCCGCTGGCGAACAGGCCGGCGTCCGCGGTGGCGGCGAGCGCGTCCCGGATGGCGGGCAGGACACGGACCTCGCCGGCTTCGTCTTGCCATGGCTCCTGGCGGTCACTGGCCTTCAGCAGCGGGAGGTATTTGTCGAGTGCGAGCTTTTCGGTGAGGTCCAGGAGGGCATCGAAGGTGGCGCGGGAATGATCGGCATAGGCGGGGCGCTCGCAGAGTTCGTCCACGCGGAGCCAGTCGTAGAGTGTGAAGTCCAGGTTGCGGCGGCTGGCGAGGGGTGCGGGCAAGGGAGGTCCTGAATTTTTTGAGGAGAGGAGGAAGCACTTCTTTTTTGAAAAAAAGAAGCAAAAAACTTTTGATTATATGGGGTTGGTTTTTAACTGGGCTGCCGCGCGACGCGCGTTGCAGTAGGGTCCGGCGAAGCCACGCGAAAAAGTTTTTTGGTTCTTTTTTTCAAAAAAGAACTGCTTCCTTCAAAGCCTGGAACTCGACAGCAAAAGGCTGGTTTCCGAATTGGCGACGCCGTCGATCTGGCGGATGCGGCGGAGCACGGCATCGAAGGCCGCCAGAGTGGGTGCGGCGAGCTCCACCACCATGTCCCACCGGCCGTTGGTGGTGTGCACGGCTTCCGCTTCCGGCAGCGCGCGCAGCGCCCGAAGCACGCCGGCGGAGCGGTCGCCGCGCACTTCGATCAGCATGATGGCGCGCACGCCGGGTTCGGCCTCGTCCGGCCGCAGGCGGATCGTGAAGCCCTGGATGGTGCCGGCGGCCAGCAGGCGGGCGATCCGGTTCTGCACGGTGCCGCGCGAGACGCCGAGCGAGGCAGCCAGCGAGGAGACGGGCAGCCGGGCGTCCTGGCGCAGAAGGCCGATCAGAGTGCGGTCGGTGTTGTCCATGTGTGAGGTGCGTTACCGTTTTGCCAGGTGAGGCTGGCAGTATGGCAGGTGTGTGCCCGGAACGAAGCAGTTTTAGTGCTTCTTTATGGGCGCGGACCGGCAGAAGCTGGGTGATCGGCGCCCAGGACGGCGCGCCCAGGATATTTGCCATGGACCAGATCACCGGCCGATCGCTGCACGACCATCCGCGCACCAGCCAGGACTACCTGGCGCTGGAGGCGCTGTATGGCGCCAGCAACTACAAGCCGATGGATGTGGCGCTGACTCGCGGCCAGGGCGTGCATGTGTGGGACGTGGACGGCAACCGGTATCTGGATTGCCTGTCCGCGTATTCTGCGGTGAACCAGGGGCACTGCCATCCGCGCATCCTGGCGGCGATGGTGGAGCAGGCGTCGCGCCTGACCTTGACGTCCCGCGCGTTTCGCAATGACCAGTTGGGGCCGTTCTACGAGGAGATTTGCGCGCTGACCCATACCAGCGCGGTGCTGCCGATGAACTCCGGCGCGGAGGCGGTGGAGAGCGCGCTGAAGGTGGCGCGCAAATGGGGCTACCAGGTGAAGGGGGTACGGGAGGACGCAGCGGAAATCATCGTGTGCGGCGACAATTTCCATGGCCGCACGCTGGCGATTGTGGGGTTCTCCACGGACCCGGTCAGCCGGCGGGATTTCGGGCCGTTCGCGCCCGGCTTCGTGGTGGTGCCGTATGGCGACGCGGCGGCGCTGGAGGCGGCCATCACGCCGAACACGGTGGCGGTTCTGGTGGAGCCGATCCAGGGCGAGGCGGGCGTGATCATTCCGCCGGACGGCTATCTGCAAGCGGTGCGGCGGCTGTGCACCACGCACCGGGTGGTGATGGTGCTGGACGAGATCCAGACCGGGCTGGGGCGCACCGGCAAGCTGCTGGCCGAGGAGCACGAGGGCGTAGAGGCGGATTTGACGCTGGTGGGCAAGGCGCTGTCCGGCGGATTTTATCCGGTGAGCGCGGTGCTGTCCAACGCGGAGGTGATGGCTGTTCTGAAACCTGGTGAGCACGGGAGCACCTTTGGCGGAAACCCGCTGGCCTGCGCGGTGGCGCGGATGGCGCTGCGCGTGCTGGTGGACGAGGGCATGATCGACAACGCGGCGGCGATGGGCGCGCGGATGCTGGACGGGCTGCGCGCGGTGGCGCCGGCAATCGTGCGGGAGGTGCGCGGGCGCGGGCTGATGCTGGCGGTGGAGCTGCATGCGGATG
>CAZZYR010000409.1:0-2642 GCA_964658235.1 uncultured Acetobacteraceae bacterium
CGCCGCCAGCGGGCTGAAATGCCGCAGGCACCAGGCGGACAGGCGCCCCAAGGCAGCCTCGTCCTCCGCCGGCGCCGCGTCCTCGATCCGCAGATCAGGCACCATCGCCTGCGCGTGCGCCACGGCCATGCCGGCATGCAGCCCCAGCCCAGCCGCGCGCGCATCCACCGCCATCACCAGCCGGCGCGACCCCACCCGCGCCACCGTCAGCAAAGGCCGCGCGTCAGGCGGCGCGTCCCGCCCGGATTTGTGCAGCCGGTCCGTAGGCCAGCTCGGCAGGAACAGCGAGACGACCCTGCGCATCACACGCCTCCATGATCCATGTCTTCTGGTCGGCACCCCGGCACCGTGTCAGCTCGATCTGCCAGCGCGCCCGGCCAATGCCGTAGGCAGGCAACTTCGCGGAGGGCAGGGGGGTGATCCGCCACCGCGTGGCCGCCGCCGTCAGTCCGGCATCCTCCGCCGCACCCTCCTTCCGCCGCCGCAGCACAATGGCCATCACGCCGGATTTCTCCGCCGCCAGCACCAGCCTGCGCGATGGCGTCATCTGCAAGCGAGAGAGTTCGCCCACCACCGCGGACAGGCCGGAGTGGCGCAGCGCCTCCTCCATCACCAGCAGAACCGCCTTCTCGCTATCCGCCCGTGCATGGATCGCCCGGTCCGGATGCAGGCCCGCGCACGCCAGGCCCTGGGCAAAAAGGTCATGCCCCGTGCTGCACCAAAGGATAGGACGGTCCATGCGCGCCAGAATGCCCGCGGTAAACAGCGTGGCGCAGGCTGCCATCACGCCATCCGGGCCGCCGCCGCCCACCTCGTGCAAACCGCCCCACCTCAGGCCGCCATCCGGCAGATGCCCATCTATCTCGGCCGCGCCAAATGCCAGGGCATGGCGCTGCACGGCAGTCGGACGCTCAAGCACCTGAATACGGCGGCGCAGGCTGTCCAAATCCGCCGCCTGGAAAACAGGGTTGCTCATGTTCTTATTTTGTTCTTTTTGACGGCAGGGGTCAAGCTTCCCCACCTCACACAACCCCGCTTTCAATCACCCCAGCGCGTGCGGCCCGAACACATCGGCAATCCCCAGGCACGGCAGCTCCAGCTCGCCCGCCAGGCCACGGCAATACGCAGCCGAGGCCAACGCGCCATCATCCGCAAGGATATCCGTCCACGCCGCCACATCAAAAGCGGTCAGATGCCGCACCAGATCCAAAGCAATATCCGCGCTCGCCCTATGCTCCCGCCCGCGATAGCCGATCATCGCCGGCATCACATGGCCCGGCGACTTCAGACTTGTGATCCCCGCATCCGGCGCCCCGGCCGCCCGCAGCGTCAGCGCGCGGTCGGCAGCGGAAATCCCCGTCCCATCGCACTCCGCCGCCTCAACCGACCTTAACAAGATCGGACCTCGATACCCCTCGCGGTATTCCCCCGCCAGCACCAGCCCCAGCGCCATCGCGCGCTCCGCCGTCACACTGAAGCACGTCAAGCCACGCCCCCAGGTCACCGTGGTGTTGACCGTCTCCGCAGTTGCCAGCGCAGCCACACCCAGAAAGAAACCACGTCCCCGCCCGTCTTCGGCGCCCTCGTCCACCACCATGATCAGCCCGCCAGCCTCAAGCCTGGCCGCCGCCTGCGCCACTTGGTCACGCTGGATTGCGCTCAACTGCCCCAGGACATCCAGCCGTTCGGGCAAAGACAGGTTCGCAACCGCTTGCGCCTCGCCGTCCTGAAAAAACATCTGACGCCAACACTCCCTTGCGCGGGGCATATATGGACTGCCGACCCGCCAGGCCAGGGCCGCCAGGGGCGCTCCCCTAATCGGTGAACACCACCGTCCGCTTGCCGTTCATGATCACCCTGTCGTCCAGGTGATACCGCACCGCCCGCGCCAGCACCCGCCGCTCGATATCTCGCCCCTTGCGGATCAAATCGTCCGGCCGGTCCGCATGCGTGATGCGCTCCACGTCCTGCTCGATGATCGGCCCCTCATCCAACTCCGTCGTCACGTAATGCGCCGTCGCCCCGATCAATTTCACCCCCCGCACATGCGCCTGGTGATACGGCCGCGCGCCCTTGAACCCCGGCAAGAAACTGTGATGGATGTTGATGCAGCTGCCAGCCAGCTTTGCCACCAGCCCGTCGCTCAGCACCTGCATGTAGCGCGCCAAAACCACCAGATCGGTCTTCGCAGCCTGCACCAGCCGCCACAGCTCCGCCTCCTGCTCCAGCTTCGTGGCAGGCGAGACAGGCACGTGATGAAACGGAATGTCGCCGATCTCCAGGTGGTCGTAGGCATCACGCGCATGGTTGCTGATGATCCCCACCGGCTCCATCGCCAGTTCGCCGCGCCGCCAGCGATACAGCAGGTCCACCAGGCAATGATCGAATTTCGAAACCAGCAGCATCACCCGCCGCCGCTGCGCCCGATCATGCAGCCGCCACGCCATCCCGAAGCGCCCCGCAATCGGCGCCAGCCCCGCCCCGATCGCCGCCCCCTGCGCCGCATCGGCCGCAAACACCGTGCGCATGAAAAACCGGTCGCTTTCCGCGTCGTCGAATTGCTGCGCCTCGCGGATGTCCGCCCCCTGCTCGAACAGCCAGGTGGCCACCGTGGCCACGATGCCGGCGCGGTTGGGACATGC
>CAZZYR010000410.1:0-2626 GCA_964658235.1 uncultured Acetobacteraceae bacterium
AAGGAGCTGGAGAAAAACCTTCGCGTCTGCCCGCATTGCGGCCACCACATGCGCGGCACCGCGCTGGAGCGGCTGGAGTGGACGCTCGACGAAGGCAGTTTCACCCGCATCGAATTGCCCAAGGCGCCGGCCGATCCCTTGGTGTTCCGGGACCAGAAACGCTACGCGGAACGGCTACGCGAAGCGCGCTCCAAGACCGGTCTGGAAGACGCCATCGTGGTGGCGCACGGCACGATCGATGGCGCCCGCGCCGTGGTGGCGGTGATGGAGTTCAACTTCATGGGCGGCTCCATGGGCGCGGCCGTGGGCGAAGGGATCGTCGCCGCCGCCCGCCTAGCGCTGCTGCAGCAGGCGCCCCTGATTGTTTTCACCGCCTCCGGGGGCGCCCGCATGCAGGAAGGCGCCGTCAGCCTGATGCAGATGCCGCGCACCACGATCGCGGCGATGCTGCTGCGGGAAGCAAAACTCCCGTTCATCGTCGTGCTGACGGACCCTACCACCGGTGGCGTCACCGCCAGCTTCGCCATGCTAGGCGATATCCAGATCGCCGAGCCGGGCGCGCTGATCGGCTTTGCCGGCGCACGGGTGATCGAGCAGACGGTGCGCGAGACGCTGCCGGAAGGTTTCCAGCGCGCGGAATACCTCCATGAGCACGGGATCGTGGACATGGTGGTCCGCCGCACGGAACTGCGGGAAACCCTGGGGCGCCTGATTGGCCTGCTGGGACCGTATGTCGCGGCGGCGCCGCATCCGTCGGAAGAGGCGGCCGCGTCCGCCGCGCTGTCGGCCGAGGCGGTCTGACGATTTCGGCCGGCGCAGCATCGGTCCCGCGTCCAGCGTCGGACGCTAACCCAGGACGCACGGACGCGATCATCGCGCGCCTGCACACGCTCTATCCCAAGCTGATCGACCTCAGCCTGGACCGCGTGTTGCGACTTTTGCATCAATTGGGCGATCCCCAGGACCACCTGCCGCCGGTGATTCATGTGGCCGGCACCAATGGCAAGGGCAGCACCTGCGCGTTCCTGCGCGCCATCGCCGAGGCCGCCGGCTGGCGCGTGCACGTGGCCACCTCGCCCCACCTTGTCCATCTGCGCGAACGCTTCCGCATCGCTGGAGAGCTTGTCGCAGACACCGACCTCGCGGAGACGCTTGCGGAGATCGAGCGGCTCAACGCGGGCGCTCCCATCACGGTGTTTGAAGCACTGGCCGCCGCCGGCTACCTCCTGTTCGCGCGCTCGCCGGCAGACCTTTGCGTGGTGGAGGTCGGCCTCGGCGGCCGGTTCGATGCCACCAACGTGGTGGCCGCGCCCGCTGCCTGCGCCATCACGTCCATCTCCCTGGATCACCAGGATTTCCTTGGCGACCGCCTGGACCGCATTGCATGGGAGAAGGCCGGCATCATGAAGCCGGGCCGCCCCGTCGCCACCGGTCTGCAGGTGCCGGAGGTGCTGGCGGTTTTGCGCGCCTGCGCGGCGGACACCGGAGCGCGCCTGCTGGAGCGCGACCGGGACTGGACGATCGGGCAGGAGGCGGGCGGGCTTCTGTATGCGGACGCAGAGGGATCGCTGAATTTGCCGCAACCGGGTCTTGCAGGCGCCCACCAGGTGGACAATGCGGGCATCGCGGTCGCAGCTTTGCGTGCCGGCCTGACGTTGCCGCCGCCAGCCTATGCGGGCATTTCCGCTGCGGAGTGGCCGGCGCGGTTGCAACTTTTGCGCGGCCGGCTGGCCCGTCTGCTGCCGCCGGGCTTCGACCTGTTCCTGGATGGCGGCCACAACGCCGGCGCCGGCATCGCGCTCGCGGAGCAACTTCGCACTTGGTCCGACAGGCCTCTCTACCTGATCGTCGGCATGAAACAGGGGAAGGACACGGACGGGTTCCTGCTTCCGCTGCTGCCGCTTGCCGCCGCGATCTGGGCGGTGCGCGAGCCCAACCAGCACCTTGGCGCCGAGGTGCCAGCCATCGTCGCGAGTTCCGGCGGGCTGGCCGCGCCGGGCCCTGACGTGGCGGGGGCGCTTGCTCAGGTTGCGCGCCAGGCGCCGGGGCGCGTGTTGATTTGCGGCAGCCTGTATCTGGCCGGCGAGGTCCTGAAACTGGATGGCGTCACATAATGGCGAGCAGTCACCTTTCCTGCCACCACCGCAAAACGCCCGTTACATGCCGGACGTATTTTGCACCGCAGCGCGGATTGCCCGCGCGGAGGTCCGGCGATGAAGTTTTGGATCGTGGGTGTCACAGCCGTTCTCAGCTTGGCGGCGATGGCGCCGTTCTAACATTCGCGATGGGCCGGGCTGTTTCGGGCGGTCCCGGCTATCGCGACTTGAAAGCTGCTTAACGACCTGTTCTTAGCGCTCTACGACGCAGCGGACAGATCGGCCCCAATGACTTTTTTTGAAAAATCACCTGAAGCTGCGCCGCACGTTCGGCAAGACGAGCGCGCTAGCGTCAGCCTTTTGAGTGGTAGACTGGAGCGGTTGGCGCTGGCTGTCGGGGCGCTGGTGATCATTGCCATCGTTGCCGCCAGCGCGCTGATCGCTAGCCGCACCGGCCGGGACGCGCGCCACGCCGCGCAGGCACAGGCGGTGCGTGCGTTGACGGTTGATTTGATGGAGTCAGTGATATC
>CAZZYR010000411.1:0-2612 GCA_964658235.1 uncultured Acetobacteraceae bacterium
AGCAGCGCCGCCTCATCCTCCGCCACCTCGCGCCCCAGTTGCGCCAGCCGGTCGTCCAGCGCCGCCACCCGCGCCGCGCTGATCTGTCGCGCCGTCGCAAAACTCTGCGTCCGCACCCGGGCAATCTCGCGGTCCAGCGCCCGCATCTCCGCCGTATCCGCCTTTCCATCCGTCAAAAGCGACTGCCGCTTCTCCAGCAGAACGGAAAACCCCGCCGCCAGCGGCGCCGGTCCGATCGCCCCAGGATCGGCATCCCCGCCATCCACCCAGCCGCCACTTCTGAACGTCGCCTCAATCCCCTCCAGCTTGCGCTGCGCCAGCGCCCGCTCCAGCCGCACCCCGTCCGCGGTCTGCCGCCGCGCCGCCAGCGCCTGCTCCGCCCGCGTCCGCTCCGCCCGCCACACTTCGGAATCCGCCGGCGGCTGCCCGCTCGCCAGCCCCGCATCCACCGCATTCAGCTCCGCTTGCGCGTCCTCCAACCCAGCCTGCGCCCTGCGCAACCCGTCCCGCGCCTCGTCCGCCCCCTGCACCGCCCGCTGATACCCCGCCACAATCCGGTTCAGCATGTCGGCCGCATCCACCCGGTCGTCCCAGGTCAGCGCCAGCCCGATCACATCCGTGTCGCCCAGCGCCCGCACCCGCAGCCCCTGCGCCGCCCGCAGCGCCACCGCTGAACTCAACGCCGGCCCCTCGGACGCCGGCCCCGTCACCAGCTGCTTCACCAGCCCCGGATCGCGCAGCACCTCCACCTGGTTGCGCGCCGTCCGCCCCTCACGCTCCGCCCCCGCCTCCGCCGTCGGCGCCACCAGCACCCGAACGCTCGCCGTGTACGTCAGCCCGCGCACTGCCTCGAACACCAGCGCCGCCGCCACCGTCATTCCGGCAATCAGCGCAATCCGCATTCCCCGGCGGCCGACCACGTAGATCGCATCCAGCAGAAGATTGCGCTCACCCCGTACCAAAAACCGACTCCGCTCTAAAACTCGTTAAAGATTAGCGACAAATCCAGCCACACTCCACAACCTAAACGCGCCCCATGGCCGAATCCCAACTGGCGCGTTAGGACTGCATCACCACCACGGGGCCACCCCTCGATGCGCGCCCTGATCCACGCCATCCTGCAGAACTTCGTCACCACCGGCCGCCTCACCGTCCGGTTCCCAGACGGCCAAATCGAGTCCTACGGCCCCCCACCCGAACCCGGCAGCACCGCACCCATCGCTGGCGCCACCATCACCTCCTGGCGCACAATCCGCGGCCTCCTCAGCAACCCTGCCCTCGTCTTCGGCGAAGCCTACGTCGCCGGAGACCTCGTCCCGCTCGACTGCAAACTCGAAGACATTCTGGATCTCCTCTTCGCCAACCTCGCCAACGGCGGCTCCCACCCCGGCCTTGCGCTGCGCCGCGCCATCGCCCGCGCACTCCGCAAAGCTGCCCAGTACAACCCAATTCCCCGCGCGCGCCGCAATGTCGCCCATCATTACGATCTCAACGGCCGCCTCTATTCCCTCTTCCTGGACCGCGACCGGAACTACTCGTGCGCCTACTTCACCCGCGGCGACGAAACGCTCGAAGAAGCCCAAGCCGAAAAGAAACGCCACATCGCCGCCAAACTCTGCCTCACCCAGCCCGATCTCCACGTACTGGACATCGGCTCCGGCTGGGGCGGCATGGCCATCACGCTGGCCCAGGATTACGGCGCCCGCGTCACCGGCATCACGCTGTCCACCGAGCAGCTCGAAGCCGCCCGCGCCCGCGCGGACGCCGCCGGCCTCTCCCACCGCGTCACCTTTGCGCTTCAGGATTACCGCACCGTCACCGGCCCGTTCGACCGCATCGTCTCCATCGGCATGTTCGAACATGTCGGCATCACCCACTATGCCGAATACTTCCGAACCCTCCGCAATCTCCTCACGCCGGACGGCATCGCGCTCATCCACGCCATCGGCCGCAGCGACGGCCCCTCCGTCACCAACCCCTGGATCACCCGCCACATCTTCCCCGGCGGCTACTCCCCCGCCCTCTCCGAAGTCTTCCGCGCCGTCGAACACCAAAAACTCGTCGCCACGGACGTCGAAATCCTCCGCCTCCACTACGCCGAAACCATCCGCCACTGGCGCCGCCGCTTCGACGCCAACCGCGACGCCATCGCCGCCCTCTACGACGAACGCTTCTGCCGCCTCTTCGAACTCTACCTCGCCGGCAGCGAATACTCGTTCCGCCACCTCAACCACATGGTCTGGCAACTCCAACTCGCCCGCCACCAAGCCGCCACCCCGTTGACGCGGGACTACATGCTCGCCGGCCGCCACACAGCACATCGCGCTGCGGTGGCACCTTCTCTGAGCCGGTCTTTAGGTGACTGAAGCAGCAGTTCTTTTTTTAAAAAAACCAAAAAACTTTTATCATCGCTGTCGCGGAGCAAGCGTCCAGGTATCATCGGACGGATAGTTCCGCGTTTTAGAATTGAAAACAGGGTCATCCTATCGGCTGGCGGCAACCGATACATATGCGAAGGTCAGCGCCCCCAATCACCGCAATCGACGAGTCGGGCTTACTTACAGCCGTTAAACTTGGCTTGTTGGAGGTGCGTCACCTGTTCCAAGATCTGC
>CAZZYR010000412.1:0-2609 GCA_964658235.1 uncultured Acetobacteraceae bacterium
CAGCAGCGCACGCCGCGTAAAAACGCCGTTTCGAGTGCCTTCCTGTTTCACGCGGGCGCCGGCCCATGAGTCCGCGACAGCCGGCCAAAAGTTTTTTGCTTCTTTTTGTCAAAAAAGAAGTCCTTGCCTTGCCTCCCCACCTTCAACTCGCCCGCTCCGGCGCAGCCAGGCCGCGATGCAACCCGATCAGATACAGCGCCAGGATCGGATACAGCCCTGCCGCAACGCCCCACTCAAACAGGCCCGGCCACACCGGCGGCAGCCGCCACGTCAGCAGGCAGACCAACAGCCATTCACCCGCCGCCGCCGCCGCCGCGATGCCGATGAACACCAGCCAGACCATCGCAAAGCCGCCGCGCGTGAGCGAACGCCGCAGCCTTAACGCAACGGCGTGGATCAGCAACAGGACCAGCACCTGGATGCCCACCGGCCCCTGCGCCAACAGATCCAGCACCAGCCCGATGAAGAACACCACCAGCGCCGGCATGGAGGCCGGGCGGAACAGCGACCAGAAGAACACGCTGGCCATCACCCAGGCCACCTGCAATTGCGCCTGGCCGGGAATGCCGATGGGCGCGGACAGCAGCAGCAGCACGATCATCGTCTGAACGCCCGGAAACGCGTAGCGCGAAGCGGTGTCCAGCATATGCCACAGGCCGGGGCGCGGCCGGATACCTGGTTTTCTATCCATGGACAGATTCGATCGGATCAAAGGCGTGAGGCGGGCAGGGAGCCTTGGTGTGGAACTCCGCGCTTGCCCTGGTCAACCCCGCATTTCGGCGGCGCAGCCTGCATGCGTGCTTTGAACGCGAACCGTGGCGGCCGGAAACTGCGTCAGCAATGCGCTTGGCCTGGTCGGCCGAAGTACGAGGTTGCCATCGCAATTCGGACAGACACCGCCCAACCGGTCTTCGGCGCACGCGGCGCAGAACGTGCACTCGAAGGTGCAGATGCGGGCCGTTGGATCGCCATTGGGCAAATCGCGGCCGCAGCATTCACAATTGGGGCGTAGTTCGAGCGGCATGATGTCAGGGCCTGATCTGCGTATGGCCGGGCGCCTCGGGCGGGACGATGCCGCCAAGACCGTAATCGAAGATGCGGACCACATCCAGGCGTCCCAGATCCGCGGCCGGCGTCACCTCCAGGCGGTCCGCCGCGCCGTAATGCACCGTACCGATCAGCAGCCCCGCGGGGAACGCCCCCGCCTCGGCCGACGTCACCACGCGCTCGCCTTCCTCCGGATGCGCCCCATCCTGCAGATAAAGGAGCTTCGGGCTCGGCGCGTTGGCGCCAGCCAGTATCGCGCGGGCGCGGCTTTTTTCCAAAAGGATAGGGATCCGGCTGTTCATGTCCGTGATCAGAAGCACCCGGGCGCTGCGGGTGCCCACCTCCGTCACGCGCCCCGCCAGACCGTTGGCATCCAGCGCCACTTCGCCGCGGCGTATGTCGCTGTGCGGGCCAACGGAGAGTAGCACTGACCGCGCATAGACGCCGCCGGCATCGGCCACAACGCGGGCGGTCACGTAGCTGAGCTTTGGATCAGGCACCCAGTGCAGGTTGTCCTTCAGCGTGACGTTTTCCGCATCCAGCGCCATTGCCACGTCATACCAGTGGCGCAGCCGCTCATTCTCCAGCCGCAGACGCTCGTTTTCGGCGCGCAAAAAGAACGTTTCATGGACCGCACGGGCGCCAGCCCGCACGGCCCGCAGCGGCGCGTCCACCACGGCATAAATGGGCGCCAGCGCGTCCGAAAGTGTCACCCGCGCGGCCTGGGGCACCAGCGGCGTGGCGCGGCCCAATAGCATCAATGCCAGCGACAGCACGATCAGCACGGGAAGCGTTAGGCGCGTCAGCGCCTGGCGAGCCTGGATGGAGAGCCTGATCACGCTGCCAACCTCAAAGCATCATCCCCCGGCGGATCACGCTCCGGCATTCATACACGGTTCCGTGTGCGCCTGTGGAGATATTAATACATAGTGGTTAATACATTTCGAAGCCGTTTCGGCTCCTCCAGCGCCCGGCCGGTGCCAAGCACCACGCAGGTCAGCGGGTCTTCGGCGATCACCACGGGCAGGCCCGTGGCATCCCGCAGCACCTGGTCCAGCCGGTTCAGCAGCGCGCCGCCGCCGGTCAGCACGATGCCCTTGTCCACGATGTCCGCGGCCAGCTCGGGCGGCGTGTTTTCCAGCGCCACCTTCACCGCCTCGATGATCTGGAACACCGGCTCGGCCAGACTGTCGGCGATCTGCCGCTGGCTCACCAGCACCTCGCGCGGCACTCCGTTGATCATGTCCCGTCCGCGAACCTCCTGCCACGGCCCCTCCTCGCCATTCTCCGCCGGCGAGGCGGCCCCCAGACCCAGCTTGATACGCTCGGCTGAGCTTTCGCCAATCAGAAGGTTGTGGTTGCGGCGGATGTAGTTGGTGATCGCCTCGTCCATCTTGTCGCCACCCACGCGGACGGAGCGGGCATAGACGATGCCGCCCAGCGAAATCACCGCCACCTCCGTGGTGCCCCCGCCGATATCGACGATCATGCTGCCGGACGGCTCGGTCACCGGCAGCCCCGCGCCGATCGCCGCCGCCATCGGCTCCTCGATCAAGCGCACG
>CAZZYR010000413.1:0-1008 GCA_964658235.1 uncultured Acetobacteraceae bacterium
GGTGGCCTGGTTTGACGCGAACCAAGTGGAGGATACGCGGCTGGCGGCCATGGTGGCACACGTGCGGCCTGCGAAGAGCTGAAGATGCTTGCAAGGTTTCTCGCCGTGCTCGCGGTGTTTGCGATGCTGCTGCCGCGCGCGGCAGGAGCGCACAGCGCAAGCAGTTCCTATCTGCATGTGGATGTGCAGGGGCGGCAGTTGGATGTGCAGTGGTCCATTGCGCTGCGCGATCTGGATTATGCGATCGGGCTGGACAGCAACGGCGACGGGGCGGTCACGTGGGGCGAACTGAGGCAGCACGCGGCCGCGATCGATGCGTATGCGCTGGCGCGGCTGCGGCTGTCCGGTGACGGGAGGGATTGCAGGATGGGGCCGGTCAGCCTGCTGGCCGACCAGCTGAGCGATGGCGGCTACGCGGTGCTGCGGTTCCAGGCAGCGTGCGCAGGCGTGCCGAGCCGCGTGGGCGTGCATTACGGATTGCTGTTCGACCTGGATCCGCTGCATCGCGGCCTGTTGACGCTGAGCGTGGGCGGGATACCGCATGCCGCCGCGCTTTCGCCCACGCACCAGGACACCGAATTCAACGTGGCGCCGGGCTACGGCGAGACGTTCCGCAGCTTCTTTGCGACGGGCGTGGATCATCTGCTGACCGGTATCGACCACATGCTGTTCGTGACGATGCTGCTGGTGCCGGCGATGTTCCGCAGGGAAGCGCATGCGTTCGGGCCGGGCGCGGCGATGCGGCCGGTGAGCGATTTCCGGGCGATGTTCGTGGAGTCCGTGAAGGTGCTGAGCGCGTTCACGCTGGCGCATGGCACCACACTGACCTTGTCCGTTCTGCATATCATCTCGATTCCGGAGTGGCTGAGCGAGGCGGGCATCGCGCTGACCATCCTGGCGACGGCGCTGGACAACGTGTTCCACTTCCTGCCGGTGCGGCGGTGGCCGTTGGCGTTTGCGTTCGGGCTGGTGCACGGGCTGGGGTTTGCGACCGCGCTGGGGCCGATG
>CAZZYR010000413.1:1018-2608 GCA_964658235.1 uncultured Acetobacteraceae bacterium
TTCAATCTGGGGCTGGAAGCGGCGCAGGTGAGCATCGCATCCGTGGTGCTGCCGGTGGGATTTTTGTTGCGCAATACGTGGGTTTATCCGCGGCGGATCATGCCGGGGGTTTCCGCGGCGGTGGCGGTGGTGGCGCTGGCGTGGTTTACGGATCGGGTAGCGGGTCTGGGGTGGATGCCTTTTTAAGGAAGAAGTTCTTTTTTGAAAAAAAGAACCAAAAAACTTTTATCCATTAAGTCCGCAATAGCCAGACAAAAGTTTTTTGCTTCTTTTTTTCAAAAAAGAAGGCCTTCCTTACTTTAAGGGCGTCAGGAGGTCATCAAGCAGCGCGGGAGTGCCGGGGATGCGCTCCAGATGCGGATAGCGGAGGCCGTCGTGGTAGGCGATCTTCACGGTGCGGAAATGCAGGTCGTCTTGAACGAGCAGTTCGATCGGATCCTTCGAGGTGTGGGCGAGCTTGATGGCGGATTCGAGGTCGTTGCCGTCGTCGGCGGCCAGGCCGTTGATGGCGATGATCTTGCCGCCCTTGACCAGGCCGGCGCGGTACGCCGGGCTGCCCCAGATGACGCTGCCGATGGTGCTGCCGCCTTCGTTGGTGTTGAGGCCGAGCGACATGCTGTAATCGTGGAACTTGCGGTGTGACTCGTAGCTTTTCTGGAAGGCGGTGGGGGTGTCCGTATAGACCAGGCGGTAGCCGCCGCGAGTGAGGCCGTCCAGCGGGGCGCCGGTGCCGCGGCGATCCAGGCGGGTGCGCAGGAAGGCGGCCCAGTCGTGCGGATGGACGGCGTTGAGCGTGCGGACCACGTCATCGAACGTGTAAGGCAGGGTGACGAAGCTGCCGTCGTTGACGCCGAAGAAGGCGCGGGCGAAATCGTTCATGGATTTGGCGCCGTGGGTTTCCTGTCGGATCAGCGTGTCCGCATCCAGCCAGATCAGCAGGCCTTCGGTGTAATAATCCTCCTGCCTCTCCCAGCTGTGCCAGGATTGCGGGCGGCGTTCGTTGATGATGGGGTCGTTCGTGGTGTCCTGCAGCGGGCGCCACGTGCGGCCGATTTCGGCTTCCATGCCGGCGGCGTCGTCCGCGATGGCGTCCAAGGCTTCCTGGCGGCTCCACAGGCCGGAGCGTGCGGCGAGGACCTGGCCCCAGAACTGGGTCTGGCCTTCATAGACCCACAACAGGCTGTCGCGCTCAGGCACGTTGAAGTTTTCTGCCCAGAGATCGGCGGGGCGGCGGAACTTGCCGTTCCAGGAATGGGTGTATTCGTGCGGCAGCAGGTCGCGGTCGGCGGGCGTCTTGTCCCAGTCGGAGAAATAATCGCGATCTTCGCCGTCCTCGCTGGACTGGTGGTGCTCCAGGCCGATGCCGCCGAGTTGGCTGCTCAGCGCGAAGAGGAAATCGTAATGGCCGTAATGCTGCGCGCCGTAGAGCAGCTTGGCTTGCGTCACCAGCGCGCGGTGTTTTGCAAGCTGGTCCGGCGTGATGGCCAGATCCTGCGGGCGATCGGCGAAGATGTTGAGATGGACAGGGACGTTCGCGCCGGGGGCGAGATCGATGCGGGCGGAATACTTGCCGGCGTAGAACGGCGAATC
>CAZZYR010000414.1:0-2605 GCA_964658235.1 uncultured Acetobacteraceae bacterium
GGCCTTCTTTCTTGGAAGAAAGAAGCAAAGAACTTTTATCCGTTTCGCCCGCAGAGTGGGGTGCGCTGTGGCGTCCCACCCTCCGCGCGTTGACGCTCGCCACCTTCCTCTTACTTTGCATACCGAACGCACATGGCTCGTTGTCAGGCGACTGGCCGATAGGCGCCGTATTCAATCCCAAACCCTTAAGCGCTGGGCACGCGGACATCAACGTCGATAGCCAAACACTCGCAGAAATTAACAAAGCGGGCGGCGACGTAAGCGTCGCTTGCCGAATCCCTGCCAGGGGCGGCAGCCCTTACAACTGCAAACTCCTCACCACAACAAACAGAGCTCTCGCAGGATTTCTGATCGCCGTGCTAGCGACCGGCGATTTGGCGTTCGCCCCCATGCAATTGAATGGTGTTCCCATATCCGGAACCCACATATTTTCTCTACACGCGACCGCCGGACGCGCCAACACGCCGTCTTGCCTGCTCGCTCAAATCGAGGCTGAATCATGCCGGTAAACATCACTGTTCCAACCCTCGGCGAAAGCGTCACCACCGCAACCATCGCCCGCTGGATGAAACAACCCGGCGACCCCGTCCAAGCCGATGAGCCCATCGTCGAACTCGAAACGGACAAAGTTACCGTCGAAATCAACGCCCCCCAGGCCGGGACGCTAGGGCCCCATCAGGCCGAACAAGGCGCCGAAGTCTCAGTCGGTGACGTGATTGGCGCCATCGAAGCCGCCGGCACGGCAACGCAACCGGCGGCGCCCCTGCCCAAGTCCGAAGCTGCCCCCGCGCCAATCGCTGTCGAGCCGGTCGCTATCGAATCGAAAACTGTCCAATCCGCCCCCACCACCGACTCATACGATGTTATCGTCATCGGCAGCGGTCCAGGCGGCTACGTGGCGGCTATACGCGCGGCGCAGCTTGGGTTGCGGACGGCGTGTGTGGAGAAGCGGGAGACGCTGGGCGGGACGTGCCTCAATATCGGCTGCATCCCGTCCAAGGCGCTGCTGCAATCCTCGGAAAACTTCCATGAGGTGCAGGGCTCGTTCAAGGATCACGGCATCAACGTCAGCGGCGTGACGCTGGATCTGGCGCGCATGCAGGCGCGCAAGGGGGAAGTGGTCAGCGCGAACGTTAAAGGTGTCGAGTTTCTCTTCAAGAAAAACAAGGTGGCCTGGCTGAAAGGCGAGGGGCGCATCGAAGCACCGGGACAGGTCAGTGTGGACGGCAAGACCTACGCCGCCAAACACATCATCATTGCCACCGGCAGCGAGAGCATTCCGCTGCCCGGCGTCACCGTCGATGAAAAACGCATCGTGACGTCAACGGGGGCGCTGGAACTCGATGCGGTGCCGAAGCACCTTGTTGTCATCGGCGGTGGATATATCGGGCTGGAACTCGGCTCCGTATGGCACCGGCTGGGCAGCCAGGTGACGGTGGTGGAGTATCTGGACAGACTTGTTCCAGGCATGGACGGCGAAGTTGGCAAAACGTTTGAGCGCGTGCTCGGCAAGCAGGGTTTGAAGTTCAAGCTCAGCACGAAGGTGACGGCCGCCACCGCGACCGATGATGGCGTGGATCTGACCGTGGAGCCGGCCAAGGGCGGTGCGACGGAAACGCTACATGCGGACGTGGTGCTGGTGTCCATCGGGCGCAGACCGTTCACGCAGAATCTCGGCCTGAAGGAAGCCGGCGTGGCGCTGGACGAGCGCGGCTTCGTGAAGATCGGGCCGCATTATCAGACGAACATCGAAGGCATCTACGCCATTGGCGACGTGATCACCGGCCCCATGCTGGCGCACAAGGCGGAGGAAGAGGGCGTGGCCATCGCCGAACTGATCGCGGGCCAGGCGGGGCATGTGAATTACGGCGTGATCCCCGGCGTGGTGTACACGTGGCCGGAAGTGGCGAGCATCGGCGCCACCGAGGAGATGCTGAAGAAGGACAGCGTAGCCTACAATGTCGGCAAATTCCCGTTCACCGCGAACGGCCGCGCGCGCGCCATGGGCGCCACGGACGGGTTCGTGAAGATCCTGGCGGACAAAACGACCGATCGGATTCTTGGCGCGCATATCATCGGGCCGGATGCGGGCACGCTGATTGCGGAGATTGCGACGGCGATGGAGTTCGGCGCGTCTTCCGAGGATGTGGCGCGGATTTGCCATGCGCATCCGTCTTTGAGCGAGGCGGTGAAGGAGGCGGCGCTGGCGGTGGAGAACAGGGCGATCCATATTTAAGGTGTTGGCGGTGGTTGGCCGTCTGATCGTTTGGTTGGCGCGGAACCGCGTGGATGGCCGGGTCAAGCCCGGCCATGACGGGGCTTTCGGGTTGTTCGGGTTGGGCGGGGCGTGATGCTGGCGCTGACGATGGGTGATCCGGCGGGGATCGGCGCGGAAATCACCGCGGCCGCCTGGCGCGCGCTGCGCCACACCGGCCCCGCCTTCACCCTGCTGGCCGACCCCGCCTGGATTGCGCCGCACGCGCCAATCGCCGCCGATTTCGCGGACGGCATCCCGGTGATCCCCATCCCCCTGGCTCGCCCCGCCATTCCGGGCCAGCCGGACACGGCGAACGCGGCGGCCACCATCGCCAGCATCGAACGGGCG
>CAZZYR010000415.1:0-2582 GCA_964658235.1 uncultured Acetobacteraceae bacterium
GGTCCAATAGATAAAAGTTTTTTGCTTCTTTTTTTCAAAAAAGAAGTGCTTAAACCTTCTGATGCACACCCCAGATTTTGCCGGCCGGTTGCTGACAGAGCCGGGGGACATGGCGCCGTTCCTGACGGATTGGCGCAAGATGTGGCACGGCAGCGCGCGGGCGGTGGCACAGCCGGACACGCCGGCTGACGTTGCGCATATCGTGCGGTGGTGCGCGGCGCATGGCGTGCCCATTGTGCCGCAAGGCGGGAATACGGGGCTGTCAGGCGGCGCCACGCCGGATTCGAGCGGGCGAGCGATTGTTCTCTCGCTGTCCAGGCTGAACCGCATTCGCGCGATCGATCCAGTCAACGCCACGATGATTGTGGATGCGGGGTGCGTGCTGCAGGCCATCCAGGCGGCGGCGGACGAGGCGGGGATGCTGTTTCCGCTCAGCCTGGCGGCGGAAGGGTCCTGCACCATTGGCGGCAATTTGGCGACGAATGCGGGGGGGACTGGCGTGCTGCGGTATGGCAATGCGCGCGCGCTGTGTCTGGGGTTGGAAGTGGTGACGGCTTCGGGCGAGTTGTGGGACGGGCTGCGGGGGCTGCGCAAGGACAATACGGGGTATGATCTGCGGGATCTGTTTATTGGGTCCGAGGGCACGCTGGGTGTTATTACAGGCGCCGTGTTGCGGCTGTTTCCGCGGCCGGCCGGGCAGGCGTGCGCCATCGTTGCCGTGGCCAGCGTGCAAGATGCGGTTGGCGTTGTTGGTGCCGCGCAGGCGCGGTTCGATGCGGGGCTGACGGCGGCGGAGCTGATATCGGAGGTGAGCCTGTGCCTGGTGCTGGCGCATTCCGCCGGGACGCGGCGGCCGCTGGACGCAAGGACGCCGTGGTATCTGCTGCTGGAGGTGTCTGGCCAGGACAGTGGGGGTGCTTTGCAGGCCGCACTGGAAGGATGGCTGTTGCCGCTGCTGGAAAGTGGCCGTGTGGTGGATGGTGCGATTGCGGCGAGCCTTGCGCAAGCGCGGGAGTTTTGGTCGCTGCGCGAAGAGATTTCCGAATCGCAGGCGGCGGCGGGCGCCACAATCAAGCATGATGTGTCCGTGCCGGTTTCCGCCATTGCCGCGTTCATTGCGGAGGCAGGGCGGGAGACGGCGGCGCGCTGGCCGGGGATGCGGGCGGTCACGTTCGGGCATGTCGGGGACGGGAACATCCATTATAATTTCTCGCCGGCACCCGGCGCGGATGATGCGGCTTTTCTTGCAGTGCGGGACGCGGTGAATCTGTGCGTGCATGACATCGTTGTCCGGCATGGCGGCTCGATTTCCGCGGAGCATGGGTTGGGGGCGCTGCGGCATGTGGAGGCGGCGCGGTATCGGCCGGCGGTGGAGACGGCGATGATGCGGGCGGTGAAGGGAGTGCTGGATCCGGGGGGAATTATGAATCCGGGGAAGGTGTTGTTTTAAGAAGGAAGAAGTTCTTTTTTGAAAAAAAGAACCAAAAAACTTTTGCGAGTTTGCTAGCGGGATTTGGGGAGGGGCGGCCAGAGGGGGCGGTCGAGGCCGGTGTCTCGGACCAGGTGGGTTTTGACGTTTGTGGTTGTTTGAAAAAGCTGGCTCTTTGGCAGGGATTTTGGGGGGCGGTTGTTGCGAACGGCGTCCTCGGCTTCGGCGGCGTCGCGCCGGACCTCCAAAGCGCGCTGGAGGGCGCGGGCGGCTGGGTGATCGAGAAGGTCGACCGGGACATCCGGATGGCGTGGGGCAGCAGCTACGGCCTGGACGGCAACAATGCGCTGCTCCATGGCGATGGCCTGGCGGACGCTGCCGGCGAGGCGGGCAAAACGCGTGGCCGCGTTGATGTGCGCGCGCATGGCAGCGGCGGCCTGGGCGGGCGTTTGAGTAGGATCCGGCGCCAGTGCATGCCGCGCTTCCTCGGCGGCGGCTTCGGCGAGGGTCATGCCGAGTTCGGCCAAGCGGCGGCATATGCCGAGGTGGCGCGCGGTGCGCTCCGTGGCGGAATCCGGCGCGGCGGGCGGCGGGGAGAGGGACACGGGCTTGGACCTCATGGCGATGGTGTAGAACGTAAGAAGAACACATGAGGTGGAAACTGGGCAAGTTTTCCCGCACGGTTGTTGGCAGGCGAGGTTACACGTATACTATACGTGTTGGAGTGCGGGATGATGCTGAAGAAGCTGACGATTACCGTAGATGCCGAGGTGTACGAGGGGTTGCATAGCGTGATCGGGCCCCGGCGGATCAGCCGGTTTCTGAACGATCTGGCACGGCCACTTGTAACGGGGCAGGACTTGGCGGCCGGCTATGCCGCGATGGCGGCGGATGAGGCACGCGAGGCAGAGGCGTTTGCCTGGAGCGAGGGGCTGGTGGGCGATGTGGCCCATGAGCCTGCGCGCGGTGGGTGATGCGTCGCCGTTGCGTGGCGAGGTTTGGATGGTCTCATTTGATGACACGGTGGGGGGCGAGGTTCGCAAGACGCGGCCCGTGGTGGTGATGAGCAATGACACGGCGAATGCGTTGCTGAACCGCGTGCAGGTGGTGCCCGTTTCCAGCCAGGTGGGACGGCTCTATCCGGCAGAGGTTT
>CAZZYR010000416.1:0-2548 GCA_964658235.1 uncultured Acetobacteraceae bacterium
GAGAGCGGCGAGGGCGTGGACTGGGCGACGGCGGAGGCGCTGGCGTTCGGGTCGTTGCTGCTGGAAGGCCATCATGTGCGGTTGTCCGGCGAGGACACGCAGCGCGGCACGTTCAGCCAGCGCCACGCGGTGCTGATCGATCAGACAAACCAGAACGAATACGTGCCGCTGAACAACGTGCGGCCGAAGCAGGCACGGATCGAGATCTTTAATTCACTGCTGTCGGAAGCGGGGGTTTTGGGGTTCGAGTACGGCTATTCGCTGGCGGATCCTTGGACGCTGGTGCTGTGGGAAGCGCAGTTCGGCGATTTCGCCAATGGCGCGCAGGTGATTATCGATCAGTTCCTGGCGAGCGGCGAGACGAAGTGGCTGCGCATGTCCGGGCTGACCTTGCTGCTGCCGCATGGGCATGAGGGCCAGGGGCCGGAGCATAGCTCCGCGCGGCTGGAGCGGTATCTGCAGTTGTGTGCCGAGCGGAACATGACGGTGGCAAATATCACCACGCCGGCGAATTATTTCCATGCGCTGCGGCGGCAGGTGAAGCGGAATTTCCGCAAGCCGCTGGTGATCATGACGCCGAAATCCCTGCTGCGCGCGAAGCTGGCGGTGAGCCCGATGAGCGAGATGACGGGGGACAGCCGATTCCGCACTGTGATCGGGGAGATCGATCCGATTGCGCCGGGGGCCGAGGTCAAGCGCGTGGTTCTGTGCAGCGGCAAGGTGTATTACGATCTGCTGGCGGAACGTCGGGACCGCGGGCTGAAGGACGTGGCGATCCTGCGGCTTGAGCAGCTGTATCCGTTCCCGGAGAAGACGCTGGCGTTTGCGCTGAAGCCGTATGCGAAGGCGCAGCATGTGGTGTGGTGCCAGGAGGAGCCGGAGAACATGGGATCCTGGAACTTCGTGGACCGGCGGATTGAGCGCGTGCTGACGGCGATCAAGCACAAGGCGAAGCGGCCGGAATATGCCGGTCGCGTGGCCGCAGCCAGCCCGGCGACGGGACTGGCCAAAGTCCACGCTTTGGAACAAGCCGCGCTGGTGCAGAAGGCCCTGGGCCTAAATTGATGACGGGGGGTCTGGGGGGGACGGCACGTCTCCCCCAGCTCTTTCCTTAGGAGCGCTTCATGACCGACATCCTTGTTCCCACTTTAGGCGAAAGTGTCACCACTGCGACGGTAGCGCGCTGGCTGAAGAAGGCTGGCGAGGCGGTGGCGGCCGACGAGCCGGTGGTGGAGCTGGAGACGGACAAGGTGACGGTGGAGGTCAATGCCAGCGTTGCGGGCGTGATGGAGGCGCCGTCCGTGGAGGAAGGGGCTGAGGTGGAGGTGGGCACCGTGATCGGGTCGATTGCGGCCGGGGGCGCGGCTGGGGGCGTTGCGACGCCGCGTGTGCCGAAGCCGGACCCGGCGCCGGTGGTGCTCGATCCCGATCAGAGCGGCGCGGGCGTGAACGCGCCGCCTAATGCGGCCGGCCCGGTGGCGCGGCCGGCGGCGACTGCCTCGGACAGCAAGGCGGCCGCGCCGGCGCACGATCCGCTGCCGGCGGCGGCGAAGATGATGCAGGAGCGGCAGGTTTCCGCCGAAGCCGTGGGCGGGGGCAGCGGCAAGGACGGCCGGATCACCAAGGGGGACGTGCTGGCATTTCTTGACCGCCCCGCCGCCGTGGCGGCGCCCGTGGTGGCGAAGGCCGCGCGCGCGCCGGATGTGCGCGAGGAACGGGTGAAGATGACCCGGTTGCGGCGCACGATCGCGCAGCGGCTGAAGGAGGCGCAGAACACGGCGGCCATGCTGACCACCTTCAACGAGGTGGACATGAGCGCGGTGATGGCCTTGCGCAGCGAGTACAAGGACGCGTTCGAGAAGAAGAATGCCGGCGTGCGGCTGGGCTTCATGAGCTTCTTCGTGCGCGCCTGCGTGGCCGCGCTGCACGAATATCCGGCGGTGAACGCGGAGATCGATGGCGAGGACATCGTCTATAAGAACTATGTCAACATGGGGATCGCCGTGGGCGGCGCGAACGGGCTGGTGGTGCCGGTGCTGCGCGATGCGCACACGCTGAGTTTCGCGGAGATCGAAAAGGCGATTGCCGGCATGGGCAAGCGCGCGCGGGACGGGCAGCTGAAGCTGGAGGAGCTGATGGGGGGCAGTTTCTCCATCACCAATGGCGGCACCTATGGGTCCCTGATGAGCACGCCGATTTTGAACCCGCCGCAATCGGCAATTTTGGGCATGCACAAGATCCAGGACCGGCCGATGGCGGTGGGCGGCCAGGTGGTGATCAGGCCGATGATGTATCTGGCGCTGAGCTATGACCATCGGATTATTGATGGGAAGGAGGCGGTGAGCTTCCTGGTGCGGGTGAAGGAGGGGATTGAGGATCCGCGGAGGTTGTTGCTGGGGCTTTAGGTCTTTGTTGTGGACAGCCAATCGCCCAGCGCTTCGCACCACAATCACCTCGGTGCTGTTTGCCATTACTGTTCAGGGATGTGCCATCGCACCGACACCTCGATCAGATGACATGTTATGGAACTTGCCGAAAGGCGCGCATT
>CAZZYR010000417.1:0-2544 GCA_964658235.1 uncultured Acetobacteraceae bacterium
GGACTGGGCGATCCGCCGCCGCCGGCGCCGGGAGCGGCGGTGACCAGGGTGCCGCCGTTGCCGTCGCCGGCGGTGAGGAAGACGGTGTTGGCGTAGGTGCCGGCCAGTGTCAGTGTGGCGGCCACCTGGGAGCCGTAATAGAGCGTGAGGGTGCCGGTGGAGGCGCCGGTGGCGGCGTAGGCGGCGCTGGAGATCTGGCTGCCGCGTATGTCGATGGCGTCGCCGGTGGTAAAACCGGTGATCGTGCCGGCGGGGGCGTAAAACTCCGCGTTGATGGCGAGGGTGGCCAGCGCGCCCGTGAAGGCGACGGATTGGCCGGCGGCGCAGGCGCCGTTCAGCGCGAGGGTGGCGCCTGCGGCAATCTGCAGCGCGCCGGTGCCGGATAGGGCGCCGAGCGTGAGCGTGCCAGATTGGGCGGTGATGGTGCCGTTGTTGGCGATCTTGCCGAAGGCGTTGGCGCTCCCCTGGCCGGCGAGCGTGGCGCCGGCATCCACGGTGAGTTGGCCCGCAGCGCCTGTGGCGGCCTGGCCGACTTCCAGGATGGAGGTGGCATCCACCGTGATGCTGTCCGCGCTGGAGGCGAGGAACAGCGCGGCGACGGCAGCGTGACTGCCGGCTGTGACGTTGAAGGTGGCGGACGTGCCGGCGGCGGCGCCAAGCGTGACGGCGCCGGAGACGGCGAGGCTGGTGTTGGCGCCGGTGGCGAAAAGGCTGCCGCTGACGATGGACGCGGTGCCGGCGGACAGAGCGGTGCCGGCCGCAAGCTGGAGCAGGCCACCGCCCGAGGATTGACCAAGGGTGAGCGCGCCGATGGCGAAGCTGCCGGAGAGGAGCGTGTTGCCAGTAAACAGGGCGGCGGCGGCCTGGCCGGGACCGATGATGGTTTGGATAGCGGCGCCGGTGGGGCCCATCACCGTGATGTTATCCGATGCGCCGGGGGCGATGGCGGATGGGTTGGCGCCATCCGTGAGATCGTTCCAGTTGGATGCGAGCGACCATGCACCGCCTGTGATTGAAAGCCACACGAAGTTGCGTGCTGTCATGCAGCGTCCCCTGCCGAGCGTCGGAAGGGGATGGTTTGGACACGCAACTCTTAATTGCAGGAAAACGTTTCACTTGCAATAGTAATGCTTACCGCAGGTTGCAGCGTTACCGGCAGGCACCAATCTGCTTGCGGACCAGACAGCAGTTGCGTGCTGCGCCGGGCGCACAAGGTGCATGCAGCACCGCGGATGCGCGCGCATGCAACCAGCGCCGGAGTGGCGCCTTTCAGCCTCAGGAGGCCATCATGACCAGTGCGCATGCTGCATCGGCAGCACATCCGATTGAGCTCGCCTCCCCTCCCCTGCTGGCGGAGGCCTATCGGACGGTGCGCGACCACACCGAATTCCTGGCCCGGGCTTTGTCGGCCGAGGACCAGTGCGTGCAGTCCATGCCGGACGCGAGCCCTGCCAAGTGGCACCGGGCCCATACGACGTGGTTCTTCGAGACCTTCGTGGCGGGCCCATACATCCCCGGCTACGCGCCGTTCGATCCGCGGTTCGGTTACCTCTTCAACTCGTATTACGAGGCGCTGGGCGCCCGGCATCCGCGTCCTGCGCGGGGGCTGCTAACGCGGCCGAGCGCGGACGAGGTGGGCGCGTATCGCCGGGCGGTGGATGCGGCGATTTTGGCGTGGATCGGCGAGGCGCCGGATGAGGCGGCGGCGCTGGTGGAGCTGGGATTGCAGCACGAGCAGCAGCACCAGGAGTTGCTGCAGACGGATATCCTGCATGCCTTCGCCCAGAGCGCGCTGTTGCCGGCGGCGATGCCGGGCTGGCGGGAGCCGGTGGGCGCTGCAGGGCCAACACGGTTCGTGGAGATGGGCGGCGGCATTGCGGCGATCGGGCACCGGGAGCCTGCGCTGGGGGATTTCTGTTTCGACAGCGAGACGCCGCGGCACCGGGTGCTGCTGGAGCCGTTTCAGATTGCGTCCCGCCTGGTGCGCAACGCGGAGTGGGCGGCATTCATGGCGGATGGCGGCTACGGCCGCGCCGGGCTGTGGATGAGCGAGGGATGGGACGAGGCACGGCAGGAAGGCTGGGAGGCGCCGCTGTATTGGCGGCGGGAGGCGCCGGACGCGCCATGGCGGCAGATGACGCCGGGCGGGCTGCTGGACATCGATCCTGACGCGCCGGTGCGCCACATCAGCTGGTATGAGGCGGACGCTTTCGCGCGCTGGGCCGGCGCGCGACTGCCGACCGAAGCGGAGCTTGAGGTGGCGGCCGATGCGGTGGACGAGTTCACCGGACACGCGTGGCAGTGGACCAACAGCGCGTATCTTGCCTATCCGGGCTTCCGGGCCGCGGAGGGGGCGGTGGGCGAATACAACGGCAAGTTCATGATCAATCAGATGGTGTTGCGGGGCGGATCTTCCGCGACGCCGGCGGGGCATACGCGGCCGAGCTATCGGAACTTCTTTCCGGCTGGGACGAGATGGCAATTTTCGGGGGTGAGGTTGGCGAAGTGAAGAAAAGGCCTTCTTTTTTGAAAAAAAGAAGCAAA
>CAZZYR010000418.1:0-2538 GCA_964658235.1 uncultured Acetobacteraceae bacterium
TTTTGAAAAAAAGAAGCAAAAAACTTTTGTCAGGCTGTCGCGGACTCCATGAACAAAAGTTTTTTGGTTCTTTTTTTCAAAAAAGAACTGCTTGCTTGCCTTTACGCGGCGCGGACCTGGGTGAGGAACTGTTCGACTTCGCCGTTGAGTTGGGTGGCCTGGCGGGAGAGGCTGCCGGCGGCGTGGAGGACGAGGGTTGCGGCTTCGCCGGTATCGTTGGCGGCTTTGCCGACGCCGGCGATGTTGAGCGTGACGTCCTGGGTGCTGGACGCGGTTTGCTGCACGTTGCGGGCGATTTCCGCGGTGGCGGCGCCTTGTTCTTCCACGGCGGAGGCGATGCCGGTGGCGATGGAGCTGATTTCCTCGATACGGTCACTGATGCCGCGGATGGCGGCGACGGCCTGGCCGGTGGCGTCCTGGATCTGGCGTATCTGCTGGCCGATTTGTTCCGTGGCGTTGGCGGTTTGCTGAGCCAGGCTTTTGACTTCGCTGGCCACCACGGCGAAGCCCTTGCCGGCGTCCCCCGCGCGCGCGGCTTCGATTGTGGCGTTCAGGGCAAGCAGGTTCGTCTGGCTGGCGATCTGGGTGATGAGTTCCACCACCTGGCCGATCTTCTGCGCGCCCTGGGCCAGATCCTGGACGATGGCGTTTGTGCTGCGGGTGTCGGCCACGGCGCGTTCCGTGATTTGCGCGGACCTTGTGACCTGGCGGCTGATCTCACCGATGGAAGAGGAGAGTTCCTCCGCGGCGGAGGCGACAGTTTGCACGCCGGCGCTGGCTTCCTCCGCGGCGGCGGCGACGGAGGCGGCCTGGCTGCCGGCCTGGGTGGCCGCGCCCGACATGGATCCAGCCGTGCCCTCCAGCGTGGTGGCAGACTGGGACAAAGCGGTGACGAGCGCGCCCACTTTTTGTTCGAAGCCATCGGCCATTTTCGTCATGGCTGCTTTTTGCGCGGCGCCGACGGCGGCTTTGGCCGCCTCGTTTTCCGCGGCCAGGCGGTCCGTGGCGATCATGGCATCCTTGAAGACCTGCACCGCTGTGGCCATTGCGCCGATCTCATCGCCGCGGCCGGTGCCGGGAATGATGACGCAGACGTCCCGATCTGCCAGTTTGCGCATGGCATCCGTCATGCGGCCGAGCGGCGCGGAGATGCCGCGCACAAGGCCCGCGCCAAGGCCCAACATAGCCAGCGCGACGAGCGAAAGAACGGTCAGGATCAAGGAACGCGTTGCACGGTATAAGGCTTCCGACGTGGCAACCGCCGCGTTGCCGGTGTCCACGTCGTATGTGATATCGCGATCGAACAGATCCATCAGCTTGTTGAAGGGCGCCACCATCGTCACTGTCAGTTGCTGCACGGCGCCGGCCTTGTCGTTGCCCGCCAAGCGCACCACGAGGTCCCGGTGCATCGCCTGGTAGCCGGCGAACGCCTCATCGATGTCCGCGTATAGCTGTGCTTCGCTGCCGGGATCGATCAGTTTTTGATAGGCGGCACGCGTCGCCTGGTAGTCGGCAATCAGGCTCTCCGCCTCCGTTTTGGTCCGCGCGGCGTCCTCCGCGCTGGTGGTAAGGATTGCGTGGTTCTCCTTGACGCGCAGGCGCAGCAAGACTGTGCGCATCCTGTTCACTGTGATGACGCTCGGGAAATAGTTGGTGGTGACGCTCGCGACGACATCGTTGATGGCTGTCATGCGAACAAGGGTGATGCCGCCCACGATGCCGGTGAGGACAAGCACCGCGCCGAACGCGGCGATCAGCTTGGCGCGGATGCTGAAACGGGCGAAGAATTGAGCCATGGCGCTGGTTCCGGCAAGGTGATGCCATCGTCTTATCGACGACATATCGCCAGCCAATTAACAGCGCGGCGCGACGCGCTTCAGTCGTCGCGGTGGACGCGTTCCATGCGTTCGTGGCGCTCCTGCGCTTCCAGCGACAGGGTGGCGATGGGACGGGCTTCAAGGCGGCGCAGGCCGATGGGCTCGCCGGTTTCCTCGCAGTAGCCGTATTGGCCGCCTTCGATCCGCTGGAGCGCCTGGTCGATCTTGGAGATCAGTTTGCGGGCGCGATCGCGGGTGCGCAGTTCGAGCGCGCGGTCCGTCTCCACGCTGGCGCGGTCCGTGATGTCCGCCTCCAGGATGCCGCCCTGGCCGAGGCTGGCCAGCGTGTCGTCCGCGTCCCGCAGCAGGTCCGCGCGCCAGCGCAGCAGCTTCTGGCGGAAATACTCCGCCTGCAGCGGGTTCATGAACTCTTCGGTGTCTGATGGCCGGTAATCGGGAGGCAAGGTGAGCATCATGTCGGCCGATCCTCGTCGTTCGGGCCATGGAGGCAGCGGAGTGGCGACCGTCCCGGCGTTGGCGCGGCTTATAGACAAGCCCCCGCCCCACGCCAAGCGCGTGGCGGGGTGGCTGGGGATTTGGCGGCCGGATGTGTCAATTGGCGCGGGCCAGTTCGATGGCGGCGCGCTGGGCGATGGCCTGGAGCACCGCCGCCAGACCGGGCTCGGTGGCGGCCGGCAGGGTTCCGGCCAGGGCCGCGAGC
>CAZZYR010000419.1:0-2533 GCA_964658235.1 uncultured Acetobacteraceae bacterium
AACACACGGCGCTTCGAGTTCAAGCTGCTTCAGGGTGAAACGCCCGAGCACATGACCGATCCGGCTAATGTGACTCAGCTGCTGCGGAGCCACGGGGCACATCCAGCAAGCTCCATAGTCCGCAGAACCGTGTATACGTTTCATGCCCGGCTGGCGCCGCACTGGCGAAAGGGATGCGCCCTGCTGGCCGGTGATGCATGCCACCTGACACCCCCGTTTGCCGGGCAGGGCATGAACAGCGGGATACGTGACGCACACAATCTTGCTTGGAAACTGGCGGAGATCATCCATGGCCGCCTGGGTCCGGGGCTGCTTGATAGCTATGAACTGGAGCGCCGCCCGCATGTCCGCGACATGATCAAGCTCGCGTTGCGCATGGGCCGGATCATGGCGCCACGCAACCGTATGAGCGGAGCTGCAACGCAACTCGCTTTCAGGGCACTCAACATCTACCCTGGCGCGCGCGACTATTTCGGGCAAATGAAGTATAAGCCAAAGCCTCGCTTCGAACACGGATTCCAGATACACGATGAGTCCGGCGCGCGAGAGAGTGTGGTTGGGCGGCTACTGCCGCAGCCCGTGGTCTTCGACAGCCACGGAGAAAGCCTGCTGCTTGATGAGGCGTTGGGAAACGGTTTCGCCCTGATCGGGCTGACAGGTAATGTCGAGCGTTTTGAAACCGCAACGCGACAGGCTGTCTGGCAAGACCTTCAAGCGCGCCGGTTGGTGGTGTCCGCCGACCACCCCTGTGCGACCGCGCCGTTACCGATGTTGCGCGTCAACCAACCGCTCCTGCCTGAAGTCAGTCGTCGATACGACGACCATGTGCTTTTGGTTCGGCCGGACCGCTACGTTGCCGCCTGCTTTCCCTTGGACACAGTGGATACCTACGCGGAGAAAATGGTGCGACTGTGTGCGGCCACGAAGGCCGCCTCCGAAAATGCCCTCCCCCGCGACAAAGGCTAAAAAACGCAGGCTCGCAGCGTCTCCTGACCGTCATGGATCATGGCAACATTTGCGGCGGATTCGTGCCGCATGCACGCGACGTCAAGCTCGTCTGGTCTGCGCAGAAGCAGCCGAGGCGGCAAATGCAACCACGCACAGAGCCACGGGGGCGCTGGACGCAATCAGGATTGTCCGCGGCGGGAGATGAACGCCAAGCGCCCAGCCGCCAAGGAAGGCGCCGGCAATCGAGCCCAGCCGTCCGCACGCCAGCGCCCATCCCAGGGCCCGGGTACGAAGTCCGTCCTGGTAGAACGTTGCCGCAAACGTATTGATGCCGGACTGCGCGCCCTGAAGCATCCAACCAATGCCGAATGTCAGCAGGGTGATCGACGTTGTGGTGAGTGGCATCAAACCCAGCAGAACAATCAGAGCGGCCAGAATGACGTACTCGGTCAGGATCGGTATCACCAGGCCGAGACGCGTCATCAGGGGTCCCTGCACCAAGGTGCCCAGGATGCCACCGAAGCTGAACGTGGAGATGGCGCGCACGCCCGTGGCGGGCGAAAAGCCTGAGGATGCCAAAACCGAAGGCACCCAGTTGATGAAAAAATAGAGCACAAGGAGGCTCGCGAAGAACGCTAGCCAGAGAGGCATTGTCACGCGCCAGACTGAGTTCTCAAGCAAGGCACGCAGAGGAACGCGCGATGTCGGGACACGCGGGACAACGGCCGTGCCGGCCGCCTCTTTGATGTCCGGCCACAGACGGTCAGCCCATTGGTTGACCATTTGCGGTTCGTCATTGCCGGCACCGGGCGATTCGGGAAGTGAAGGTGCCAAGCAGCCGGCCAACACCAGGGGCAACAAGCCGCCCACGATGAAGACGGATTTCCAACCCCAGATCGGCAGGATGTAACCCGCGACCAGGCCCGCCACGAGACCGCCGGCCGGCAGCGCTGCATAGATCAGGCACAACGCGATCTTGCGAAATCGCGACGGCGTGTACTCCACGGTCAGTGCTGCGATAACCGGCAAGGCACCCCCCAGCCCCAGACTGGTCAGGAAACGCAGGGTCAGCATCTGATTACGCGTCTGCGCGTAAGCAGTCAGCACGCTCAATAGGCCAACAAAGACCAGTGCGCCAACCAGGGCACGCCGCCGTCCCAGTGCGTCCGCCACATGCGCCAGGGCAATCGATCCGATACCCAGCCCGATGAGCCCGGCAGAAAAGATGGCGCCGAACAACGCAATGTTGAAATGCAGGGATTTTGCGACCAGCGGGGCAAGGAAGCCGATCGACTGGAGGTCGAACCCGTCAAAGATGGCAGCCAGCACAAACATCGCAACAAGCCGGCGTTGCAGCGCGCCCATCGGACGAATTTCGACGAGGTGTTCGACGGCCGAGTGGGCTGGCTCAGTCATGCAAAGCTCGCTTTTGAAACGGGGCAGCGGGTTCGAAGCGATCAACCGGCCTGAACGCATCGCCCGACGAAATGTGGCGCGAGACCGATGGATCACCCAGCGGACGATCCTGCCGAGGCAGGACCGTCTCGGTCAACCAGATTATCAATATGTCGGAAAATTAGTACTT
>CAZZYR010000420.1:0-2514 GCA_964658235.1 uncultured Acetobacteraceae bacterium
GTGGATTTGCGCGGCAATCGCGGCGGCCTGCTGCGCCAGGCCGTAACCAGCGTGGCGCTCCTGGCCGATCACGGCATCATCGCAAGCACCGCCGGCCGCGCCCCTGAAGCCACGCACGATTGGCGAATCGATGGAGGGGACCTCACCCACGGCCTGCCCGTCATGGTCCTGGTCGATGGCCGCTCCGCCAGCGCCGCGGAAATCATGGCCGCCGCCCTGGCGGACCTCGGCCGCGGAGTCGTGGTCGGCAGCGCCACCCTCGGCAAGGGACTCGTGCAAACCATCACCCGCCTGCCCGATGGCGGCGAACTCTTCGTCACCTGGAGCCGCGTGCTTGCCCCGCGCGGCTGGCCCATCCAGTCCCTCGGCGTCATCCCGCAGGTCTGCACCAGCGGCCCCAAGGCGCAGACCGCACTCACGGACCTGCTGGCCGGCCTGCAGGACATGGCGCCCGCCCTGGCCAGCTCCCGGGCCGCCCGCGCCCCCCTGCCTGTGGCCAAAGCATTGGAAATCAGGAGCATGTGCCCAGCCGCCGAGGGCGGCGACGAGGACATCCGCGTCGCCCATTTCCTCGCCGACCACCCCGCCGCTTACCGCGCGGCACTGCTCAAAGAGTAGGCCGCCCGATCTTTTTCGCCCGAAAACCCTGCAAAAATCCGCCACTGGCTTGACCCGGCGGCCGCGCCGAAGCATTTTCCCGCCCTTGCGGCACATGCCGCCCGCAGCATAGGTGCCTCATGGCCAAGTCCAACACTGTTCAGATCCGCCTCGTCTCGAGCGCGGAGACCGGGTATTTCTACGTCACCAAGAAGAATGCCCGCACCAAGACCACCAAGATGGAATTCAAGAAATACGATCCCGTCGCCCGCAAGCACGTGATCTTCAAGGAAGCCAAGATCAAGTAAGCCGCCCGGCCGGCCGCCCGCGTTGCGCGCGGGTCCGGTGTCTTGAACTTGTCACGCTTTTCCGGCCCCAAATCCCATCTTCGCGCGTGTCTTTTGCCCCCGCGTTGCCTAGAGAAATCCCATCCGACGTGATGGGGAAACCATGGACGCGAGCGTAAATCCGGCAGCCACCGCCAACCGCCTCGGCCAGGATATCGCCAATGCCGGGCTGTTCTTCCGCCGCTGGCTGGCGAACCCGCTGCAGATGGGCTCCATCGTCCCCTCCTCCCCCGCCCTCTGCCGGCGCCTGGTGGCCCAAACCCGCTACACGCCGGACCAGATCGTGGTGGAACTCGGCGCCGGCACCGGCGTGGTCAGCCGCGCCCTCATCGATAGCGGCCTTCCGCCGGAACGCCTCCACGTGGTGGAAATCGTGCCAGCGATGGCGCAGCACCTCCGCGCCGCCCTCCCCGGCGCCCGCGTGGTCGAAGGCGACGCCCGCCTCCTGCCGAACCTCATCCCCACGGACCTGCACGGCCGCATCGGCACCGTCGTCGTCGGCATCCCCCTCGTCCTGCTCCCCGTGGCCGAACAGCGCCACTTTATCGACGCCATCCAGGCCGTCGCCCCCGGCGTGGGCTTCATCCTTTACAGCTACTGCGTTACCTCGCCGCTGCCGTGGAAGAAACACGGCCTTGTCCCGAAGCGCGAAGCCTGGACCCCGCTGAATTTCCCGCCGGCGAGCGTTTGGCGGTATACGCCCAGGTAGGGGAAGGAAGAGTTCTTTTTTGAAAAAAAGAACCAAAAAACTTTTTTCGGCGCTGTCGCGGACTCACCACCAACACCCGCGCTTTCATTTTCTCTCGGGTGCAACACGCTCGAAACCAACCACAGCGCCAACAACCCGCGAACTCAGCGCCATCGGCCGCCGCGTCGTCCTGTCCGCATAAACATAGGTCGCCTCACCCTCGAACAGCACGCTCCCATCCCGCCGGATCTCGAACGCGAAACGCAAACTCGTCGTCCCCAGATACGCCACCCGCAAAAACACATCGATCTCGTCATCGAACAGCGCCGCATCGCGAAACACCTGCCGCGCCGCCACCATGAACGTGTCCGCCCCCTCCTCCAGAAACGCCGCCGGATACGTCAGCCCCACCACGCGCCAATATTCCGTCAGCGCCACATCCACAAACGCCATGTAATGCGGATTGAACACAATCCCCTGCATGTCACACTCCCCCCACCGCACCCGCATGCGATGGAAAAAACGAAACGGATCGGACGTGCCTTCCGGCGTCGCTGTCATCATCCCCCCAACCTGCCACACGCGCTCCGCCACACAAGCGTGCACACAACGCGGCCTAAGCTTCGTTTGCCAGCCTCAATGCGCCCAAATAACGATTCCGCCCTGACGTGCGCGAACACGCCCGTGCCAACGCGCCAGCCATCAGCACCGGGCAGGCAACGCCAGGTCGAACCAGTTCACCTGCTTGCCCTCGCCGACTCGCCATCGTCCCCGCCACCCCCTCTTCCAGGACCCCCTACGCCCAATCCACCATCACCCGCGCCCGTCGCCTCGCCAGCCTCATCACCATGCTCATCGCCCTCGTCCGCCTCACCCGCCCCC
>CAZZYR010000421.1:0-2510 GCA_964658235.1 uncultured Acetobacteraceae bacterium
GGCATTTGTCGCGATGATCAGGTGAGCGGCCCGCTGGCACAGGCGCTGGCACTGACGCGCGTGCGCCGCGCCGCGGAAGTGGGCTACCTGACGGATGCGTTCGCGCTGGACGCGTTCACCCGCAACATCATCGAAGCGATGCGGGCGGAACGTAAGCTGCTGTTCGACGGCGGCCGGCTGGAATTCAGCAAGACCGATTTACTGGACACAATGAATTTCGAGGACGATGCGCCGATATTGCGTCTGTCCGCGGAACAATCGAACAGCTCGCTTATCGTGGATGAACGGCTGGTGCTGAAGATCGTGCGCAAGGTGCTGGCGGGCCGTCACCCTGAGGCCGAGGTGACCGGCTATCTGACCCGGCGCGGGTTTGCCAATATCGCGCCGTTGCTTGGTGAGGTAATCCGTTTCGATGAAACTGACGAGCCGCACACGATAATTCTCGCGCAGGGTTTCGTGCACAACCAGGGCGATGCGTGGGGCTGGACGCTTGATTACCTCAAGCGCGTGTCCGCCGACATTGCCGCCGAGGACGACGCGGCGGCCTTCGAGGATGCGCTGGGCGGCTATTTCGCCCTGGCCGGCGCAATCGGCCGGCGTCTGGCGGAGATGCACGCGGTGCTGGCCTCGCCGACCGACGATCCAGCCTTCGCGCCGGAACCAGCAGATGAGGCGGCAGTGGACGGGTGGGCAGCAGGCGTGGTGGAGCAGATCGATCTGGCCGTGCAGGCTTGCCAGCGCGTGACCGATTGGCCGGATGAGAACGTGCATGCGCTGGCGAACCAATTTGCCAACCGGGCGGATGAGTTGCGTGCTGCTGCTTGGCGCCTGTCCCGCGCGGCGGCGGGCCTGGCGACACAGACGCGGGTGCATGGCGATTTCCACCTTGGCCAGGTGCTGGTAACGCCAGGCGACGCGACACTGATCGATTTCGAGGGCGAACCGGCCAAGACGATGGCGCAGCGCAGGGCCAAATCCTCGCCTCTGCGTGACGTGGCCGGGCTGCTCCGCTCCTTCGACTACGCGGCGGCCAGTGCGCTGGCGGGGCGCGTGCCCGGCTCCGACCAGGCCGCGGAGAGGCAGTCAAATTTAGTGGAGCAATTCCGCAGGTCTGCTGGCCGGGCCTTCCAGGACGCTTACAAGAGCGTTCTGCATGCGTCGCCGGAGCCCTGGGTGCAACCCCAGGCCGAACAGAACCTGCTGGACCTCTTCCTGTTGGAGAAGGCGGCGTATGAAGTCCGGTATGAAGCGACTAATCGGCCAGGCTGGATTGGTATACCGCTCGCTGGTCTTGCCCGTGTCACACAGCGTCTCCTCGCCGAAAGTCTTGTGAATGTCTGATACCTTGGTAAAGGCCGCACTCGGCACCGGGGCGCCTCCGCAAGGCGCGATTGAGGCCATCTTGGAGGCACGCCATGGGGATCCGTTCGCCGTGCTCGGTCCGCACGAGGTGGACGGCGGCATGGGGGTCCGGGCGTTCCTGCCTGATGCGGACAGCGTGGATGTGGTTGCCCGCGCCGATGGACGGCTGCTCGGCCACTTGGCGCGTGTGGCGGAAGCAGGTTTCTGGAGCGGCGTGTTGCAGGAGTTTGCCCCGTATCGCCTCCGGGCGCGGTTTGGCGAGGCGGTGATCGAGACGGAGGATCCCTATAGTTTCCCGCCGCTGCTTGGCGAGATGGATGTCTATCTGCTCGCCGAGGGCCGGCATCGGGATTTTGCCACCGTGTTGGGCGCCCATGCGGTGCAGCTGGATGGCGTCGATGGCGTGCGGTTTGCCGTGTGGGCGCCCAATGCAAGCCGGGTTTCTGTTGTCGGTAGCTTCAATCTTTGGGACGGCCGCCGGCATCCGATGCGACTGCAATTTGGCGCGGGGGTATGGGAGTTGTTCATTCCCCGCGTCGCGCCGGGGGCGATCTACAAATATGAGATACGCGCTGGTGATGGCCGCATGCTGCCGCTGAAGGCGGATCCGGTCGGACAGCGGACGCAGCGCCCGCCGGAAACTGGGTCCATTGTTCCAGAACCCTGGATCGCGGACTGGCACGATACGGAATGGATGGCAACACGGGCGGCGCGTCAGCATACGGACGCGCCGGTCTCCATCTATGAAATGCATGCGATGTCCTGGTTGCCGGGCTCCGGACAGGAGGACACAGATTGGGATGCGCTGGCCGCCCGGTTGGTGCCTTACCTCCAAACGATGAATTTCACCCATGTTGAACTGATGCCGGTGATGGAACATCCGTTCGGCGGATCCTGGGGGTATCAGCCGCTGGGACAGTTCGCGCCGACGGCGCGGCTAGGCCCTCCGGACGGTTTCGCGCGTTTTGTCGACCGCTGTCATGTAGCGGGCATCGGCGTGATTTTGGATTGGGTGCCGGCACATTTCCCCACCGACGCCTTTGGGCTGGCGCAGTTCGACGGCACGCCGCTGTATGAGCACCAGGACCCGAGGGAGGGATTTCATCGCGACTGGAACACGCTGATTTACAATCACGGGCGCAACGAGG
>CAZZYR010000422.1:0-2498 GCA_964658235.1 uncultured Acetobacteraceae bacterium
ACTTCCTCGCCGGGGACGGGGACGGCGTAGGGGGTCTCGACCTCCATGTAGCCGCGGGAGGTGAAGAAGGCGCGGGTGGCCTGGGTGAGGCGGGCGCGGGCCTGGAGGAAGGGGAGACGGTCGGCGAAGCTGTCCGGGTGCCAGGTGGGATGCATGCGTGGAAGGCGGTTCTCTTTGGAGGGCGCGCGATGTAGGCCACGATTCTCATTCGTTCGAAAGTCGTGATTAAGCCCATGCCGGACGGCACCTTGCGTTCGCCCGAGGCCCTTCTGGGCGCGGGCTTGATTTCGGACTCGGAACTGGATGCTCTGGGCGAGGTGGCGGGGCGCTACGCGATTGCGGTGCCGCCGGCGTTCGCGGCGCTGATCGAGGCGGCGGACGATCCGATTGCGCGGCAGGTGGTGCCGCATGCGGACGAGCTGGTGCATGCGGCGGGGGAGCTGGCGGACCCGATCGGGGATGCGGCGCATAGTCCGTTGCGGGGCGTGGTGCATCGCTATGCGGACCGGGTGCTGATCACGCCGCTTCTGGTGTGTCCGCTGTATTGCCGGTTCTGCTTCCGTCGGGAGGTGGTGGGGCCGGATGGCGGGCTGCTGAGTGCCAGGGAGCTGGATGCGGCGGTGGATTACGTGGCGGCGCGGCCGGCGATCAGGGAGGTGATCCTGACGGGGGGCGACCCGCTGATGCTGTCGCCGCGCCGGCTGGGCGGGCTGCTGGGGCTGCTGGCGGCGATCCCGCATGTGGAGCTGCTGCGGGTGCATACGCGGGTGCCGGTGGCGGCGCCGGAGCTGGTGACGGCGGCGCTGGCAGGGGCGCTGGAGGGGGAAAAGCCGGTATGGCTGGTGCTGCATGCCAATCATGCGCGGGAGTTTTCAGACCAGGCTGCGGAGGCGCTGCGGCGGCTGCGGGGGGCGGATGTGGCGCTGCTGGGGCAGTCCGTGCTGTTGCGGGGGGTCAATGATAGCGTGGCGGCGCTGGAGGCGCTGTTCCGGGCAATGCTGCGCCACCGGATCAAGCCCTATTATTTGCATCAGTTGGATCCGGCGCCGGGGACGGCGCGGTTCGCGGTGCCGATCGAGGAGGGCCATGCGCTGCTGCGGGGCTTGCGCGGGCGAGTGACGGGGCTGGCCTGGCCGACCTACGTGCTGGATATCGCCAGCGGGGCGGGCAAGGTGCCGATAGGGCCGGGATATCTGGACGGCATGGGAGGGGTGCGCGATCCGGCGGGCGGGCTGCATAAGCTTGCTGCCGCCCAGCCCAGCCGGTAGACAGCCCCCCTTTCCGTCGTCCGCCAGCCCGAGAGTGTTCCGCCCATGAAACAGCAGGCCAACCTTATCCGCGCCGGACAGGTGATCGAGCATGACGGCCGCCGCTGGACGGTGCTGAAGCAGCAGATCATCACGCCTGGCAAAGGCGGCGCGTTCATCCAGGTGGAAATGCGCGACCTGAAGACCGGCAACAAGACGAACGAGCGGTGGCGCACGGCCGACACGGTCGAGCGGCTGATGACCGACAACAAGGATTTTACGTATTCCTACACGGACGGCGACAACATCGTGCTGATGGACCCGGAGACGTTCGAGCAGACGATCGTGCCGCTGGTGATTTTGGGGGATCAGGCGCCGTTCCTGCAGGACAACATGACGATCGACATCGACCTGGTGGAGGGCGAGCCGGTGGGCGCGCATCTGCCGCAGATGGTGACCCTGAAGATCATCGAGGCGGACCCGGTGGTGAAGGGGCAGACGGCGAGCAGCAGCTACAAGCCGGCGGTTCTGGAGAATGGGGTGAAGACGCTGGTGCCGCCGTTCGTGGAGGCTGGGGAGCGGGTGGTGGTACGGACGGAGGACGGGAGTTATGTGGAGCGGGCGAAAGGGTAGCGGTGGCGGGGGCCAGCCTGTATGCTGCGCAGATGGATCAGCATGAGCCGCTCGCGCAGGACAAGGTGACGTTCACGGAAGCTGAACTCGCGGGCATCGACGCGGCCTTGGCGAGCCTGGAGACGGAGGGATCAATACCTTACGAGGAGGTTCAAGCCTGGCTCGAGAGCCTGGATACCGACCATCCCTTGCCTGAGCCGCAACCCAGAAAAAGCTGAGAGAAGTTGCCGCGGCAGCTGCGCGTTACAAAAGAGGCCCGCCGAGACTTCAGGGGCGTTCAACTTTGGTTTCGTCAGCCGGGAGCAGGCCACGCCGCAGCATCGCGATTGGAGCGGCTTGAAGCTGCGATCACGGACCTGCTTCTTGCACCTTACGCGCATGCGCCAGGACCCCGTGCAGGCACGCGCCTCCTGATCAGCCAGCGCCATCGCGTGCTGTATCGCATCATCCCCGATACTGGGGATTCAAACACTGCCGGCGACATTTTCCTGTTGCGCATTTATGGCCCCGGCCAAGCCGGCGACTGAAAGTTCTCTGCATCCATGGCCCTTCGCCTTTCTCCACACATGACGATCATGCAGAACGCGGCGCAGAAGACGTCGAAGCGGCTGTTGCGGG
>CAZZYR010000423.1:0-2480 GCA_964658235.1 uncultured Acetobacteraceae bacterium
GGCGTAAAGCCGCCCAGCGCGCAGAGCGAGCCGAACTTCATCGTGTCGCAAAGATCCTCGAGAAGCGAAAGTTTGCTGGTGTCGCCGGCCATGATCTGGTCGATCACTTCCACGCCGCGGGTGGAGCCGATGCGGCAGGGGGTGCATTTGCCGCAGGATTCAATGGCGCAGAACTCCATGGCGAAGCGGGCCATGTGAGCCATGTCCACCGTGTCGTCGAACACCACCACGCCGCCATGGCCGATCAGGCCGTCCTTGGCGGCGAAGGCTTCATAGTCGAACGGCGTGTTGAACAGAGCGGGCGGGAAATAGGCGCCCAGCGGGCCGCCGACCTGGACGGCGCGGACGGGGCGGCCGCTCGCGGTGCCGCCGCCGATATCCATGACGAGCTCACCGAGGGTGATGCCAAACGGGACTTCGAAGATGCCGCCGCGGGCAATGTTGCCGGCGAGCTGGACGGGCATGGTGCCGCGCGAGCGGCCGGTGCCGAGCGCCTGGTAGGCGGCGGCACCGCCGGGGGCGAGGATGTCCGGCACGGCGGCGAGCGAGAGCACATTGTTGACCACGGTGGGCTGGCCGAAGAGGCCGAAGAGCGCGGGCAGCGGCGGCTTGGCGCGGACCTGGCCGCGCATGCCTTCCAGGCTGTCCAGCAGGGAGGTCTCCTCGCCGCAGACATAGGCGCCGGCGCCGACACGGACCTCCAGATCGAAGGCATGCGGCGTGTCCAGCACGTGGGGACCGAGGATGCCGTCCGCGCGGGCGATGGCGATGGCGCGGTTCATCACCTCGATCGCGTGGGGGTATTCGGAGCGGAGGTAGATGTAGCCCTTGGTGGCGCCCACGGCGACGCCGGCGATGGCCATGCCTTCGATCAGCAAAAACGGATCGGCTTCCATGACCATGCGGTCCGCGAAGGTGCCGCTGTCGCCTTCATCGGCGTTGCAGACGATGTATTTCTGGTCGGCCTTGGCGAGCATGACGGTGCGCCACTTGATGCCGGTGGGGAAGCCCGCGCCGCCGCGGCCGCGCAGGCCGGAGGCGGTGAGGTCCGCGATGATGTCCGCGGGGTCCATGTGCAGGGCCCGGGCGAGGCCGGTGAAGCCGCCATGCGAGCGGTAATCATGCAGGCTGAGCGGGTCCGTGATGCCGGCGCGGGCAAAGGTGATGCGGGTTTGGCGGGCGAGGAAGGGGATGTCCTCCGGGCGGCCGACTCGGCGGGGGTGGTCGCCGCCTTCCCGCAGGCCGGCGGCGAGCAGGCCGGAAATGTCCGAGGCGGCGACGGGGCCGTAGCCGATGCGGCCGGCTTCGGTTTCCACCTCCAGCAGAGGCTCCAGCCAGGCCATGCCGCGGGAGCCGTTGCGGATGATCTCCGCGTCCGGACAGGCGGCGCGCAGGGCGGCCACCACGTCCTCGGCGCCCACGGCGTCCGCCAGAGCGTCCCGCGGGATGAAGAAGCGCGTCAAAGGGCGGCCTCCAGGATGGCGTCCATGCGGGCGGTGTCCAGCCGGGCGACGGTGCGGGGGCCGACCATGCCGCACGGCGCGGCGGCGCAGAGGCCGAGGCAGAAGATGGGCTCAAGGGTGACGGCGCCGTCCGGGGTGGTTTCGTGCCAGGTGATGCCGAGGCGGTCTGCGGCGTGGCGGGCGATGCGGTCCGACCCGCGTGCCTGGCAGGCTTCCGCGCGGCATAGCTTGATCACCGTGCGGCCCGCCGGTTCGTGGCGGAAATCGTGATAGAAGGAGACCAGGCCGTGGACTTCAGCGCGGGACAGGTTGAGTGCCGACGCAACGACAGGAATGGCGCCGTCCGGCACGAAACCGTAAGCGGCCTGGATGGCGTGCAGCATGGGCATCGCCGGGCCCTCCAGCGACAGATAGGGCGCGATGATCCCGGCCACCCGGTCCGCGAGTTCAGTCCCTGCGTTCGTCTGCTCCATCCCGGCCACCCTTTTATCCTTCATCATGCGGAGCTTGGCGCAATGCCCGCAAGCGGGTGCGGGCCGTGGTCCGATAGAAGATACCTATGAGGCGTGGGGTGTCTGGCCGAATTCCCGCTGGGCCTGGGCCAGGAACGCGGCCGTGAGCGGCAAAAGCGGGTCCCGGCCGGGATAGACGAGCCCGATCACCGGAGACTCGCCATCATCGACGATGGGGATGGACCGGACAGGCTCGGCCACGCCGAGGCTGTCCGCGATCATGGCGGGCATCACGCTGGCCCAGTGGCCGGTTCGAACGTGGGTCATCAGGACGATCATCGAATTGCTTTCCAGCACCGGCGTGGGGTGGCCGCCTGCCCGCAGGAGGAGAGTGTCGATAATGCGCCGGTTTTGCATATCAGGCGTTAAGAGGCTGATCGGAATGGACGCGACATCCGCCCAGTTGACCTCCGCGCGATCTCCCAGCGGCGCCGTGCGGGACACCAGGAGACGATAGTGCTCCTGGTAGAGCGGCGCGCTGCGCAGGCGGGCGCCGACGTCGGCG
>CAZZYR010000424.1:0-2479 GCA_964658235.1 uncultured Acetobacteraceae bacterium
GCGTCTTCGTGTCGTCGGACGACATCGCCACGCCCTGCTTCTGCATCTGGCGCACCGCCTCGCTCACCAGGAACATGTCGTTACGCACGTTCTGCGTGATCGCGGCTGGCACCTGCGCCACGCCGCCACTGCCCTGCACCTGCCGGCCGATATCCGCCGTCAGGCTCGCAAGCGCACCGAACAGCGCCGGGCCATCAAATTTCTTGTCGCGTATGGCGTTCGTCACGTCGTGGCGGGCATCAGCCGGACTTACCGCGGCCGACCCCGGCGTGGTGCGCGCCTGAAATACCTCGGCCGCCTTCTGGTCCGCCGCCATGAAGGCCGGCGTGTGGCTGGAAGGCATCGCGTGGTTCAGCGCATACGCGGTGGGCGCCGCGCCAATCAGGATCAGCATGATCAGGCCCATGCCCTTCTGCCCGTCATTGCTGCCATGGCCGAAGCTCACGCCGGTGCATGTCAGGATCAGCAACCCGCGTATCCACGCCGGCGGCGGCTTGCTGGTATCCGGCGCTTCGTACAGGGCCCGTGATTTCACCAGCGCCTTCATCGCCAGCAGCATCCCCGCCGCCCCCACAAACCCCACCAGCGGGCTCAGCAGTAGCGCATAGAACACTTTTACCACTTGGCTCCAGTCAACGCCGGACGTGCCAATGCCCGGCGCCGCCATGAACTGGTTCGCCAGGCCCACCCCGATGATCGACCCGATCAGCGTGTGCGACGAACTCGCCGGCAGCCCCAGCACCCAGGTGCCCAGGTTCCAGATGATCGCTGCTATCAACAATGAAAAGATCATCGCATAGCCCGCGCCGCTGCCCACCTGCAGGATCAGCTCCACCGGCAGCAGCGTGATGATGGTGAACGCCACCGCCCCGCTCGATGTCAGCACGCCGATCAAATTCCAGCACCCGGAATAGACCACCGCCACCTGCGCCGGCAGGCTGTGCGTGTAGATCACGGTGGCCACCGCATTCGCCGTATCATGGAACCCGTTCACGAACTCAAACGCCAGCGCAATCAGCAGCGCCAGCCCCAGCAACGCGAACGTCCCCGTCGCCAGCGGCGGCGCCCCGGCGGCCGTCATGTCGGACGAAATGCCGTGCACCGCGAACCCGATCCCCAGGATCAGCAGCGCCAGAAAGACCACAATTCCGGCAATGTGCGGTTTGGCGTCCAGGTTTGGACGGCGGTCTAAAACGGCCTCGGACATGAATACCCCTGGGTCTAACTTAAGCGAAGTGTTAACGGACCTCGCGGTCGGCGCTATTGCAGATTTATGACAAGTTGATGACAGGAGCTGGAGGCCAGGCCTTCACACAAAGCTTGCCAACCGCTCCACCGCCGCCCGCATATCACCCTCCGGCCCGCAATAACTGAACCGCACAAAATGCCGCCCCCGCTCCCGGTCGAAGTCCACGCCAGGCGTCGCCGCCACCCCCGTCTCCGCCAGCATCCGCGCGCAAAACGCCACGCTGTCCTGCGTCCGGTCGGAAACATTCGCGTAAATATAAAAAGCCCCTTCCGCGGGGCTCAAATTCGCAAACCCCGCTTCCGGCAATGCGTCAAGCAGATGCGCCCTGGACCGCGCATACGCCGCCACCCGCGCCGCACTCTCCTCATGGCACCCAAAGGCCGCCTCCGCCGCAATCTGCGACACATGCGGCGGGGAAATGAACATGTTCTGCGCCAGACACTCCACCGGCCGCACGAGATCCTCCGGCAGCACCATCCACCCCACGCGCCACCCGGTCATGGAGAAGTATTTCGAAAAACTATTGATCACCACGGCACCCGGCACATCCGCCGCGGTGCTCAGCGGCTGCCCATAAGTCAGCCCATGATAGATCTCATCGGAAATCAGCCGCACGCCCCGTGCCACGCACCAATTCGCCAGCGCCACAAACTCGTCAGGATGCAGCATCGTCCCCGCCGGATTGCACGGACTCGCCACAATCAGCCCCTGCGGCGGCGGATCGATCCGGTCCAGCAGCGCCGGCGTTGGCTGGAACCGGTGCGCCGCATCCGCCGGCAAGATTACCGGCTCCATCCCCAGCGCCGTCAGCACGTTGACATACGGCGGATAAAACGGCGCCGCCATCGCCACCCTGTCCCCCGGATCGAACGCCGCCAGGAACGCCAACGGAAACGCGCCGGACGCCCCCGTCGTCACCGCAATCCGCGCGCGCGGGACGGCCACGCCATACCAGTCCAGGATATGCGCGGAGATCGCCTCCCGCAGTGACACCAGGCCGAACGCCTCGGTATATCCCATTGGCGCACCCGCCCGCAGCGCGTGCTCCACCGCTGCCACCGCGCGAGCCGGCGCGCCGGTGCCCGGCTGGCCCACTTCCATATGAATCACGTGCGGCGCGCCAGGCGGGAGTGCCGCCTGCATGCGGTTGGCGGCGGCGATCACGTCCATCACGTGGAAGGGGGGGATGCGCGCGGCGCGACTGATTTTCAAGGAAGCACTTCTTTTTGT
>CAZZYR010000425.1:0-2476 GCA_964658235.1 uncultured Acetobacteraceae bacterium
AGAACGTGGCGTTTCCGCTGTTCTCCAGACGCAAGATCAGCCGCGCCGATGCGCGCGCGCGGGCAGCCGAGATGCTGGCGCAGGTGGGGCTGGACGCCAGCGTGGGGGATCTCTCGCCGGCCGAATTGTCCGGCGGCATGCAGAAGCGCGTGGCGCTGGCGCGCGCGGTGGCGACAGGCGGGGACATCCTGTTCTTTGACGAGCCGACGACCGGGCTGGACCCGATCATGGGCGCGGTGATCGACGGGTTGATTGTGGATTGCGTGAAACGGCTGGGCAGTACCGCCATTGCCATTACGCATGACATGGCCAGTGCCACGCGGATTGGCGACCGCGCGGCGATGCTGTTCCGTGGCCGCCTGGTCTGGCAAGGTGCCGCCGCCGACCTTCTGGACAGCGGAAATCCGCTGGTGGACCAGTTTACCCATGGCCGCCGCGAGGGGCCGATCCAGATGGAATTGCGCCGTTAGCAGCGGCGTTACTGAGGAGATTTTCATGCGCGTCCCGGCATTTGCAACCGCCCTTATGTTCGCCATCCTGGCCACGTCCGGTGCCAGCCGGGCGCAGTCACCAACGGTGCAGCGCCCAGCGGGGCCCGATGGTGCGCCGAGCGGCCCGGTGGATAGCGCGGATCAGGTGGTTGGCCTGTTCAGCGCGTCCTGCCTGAACTTCGCGGGTGACGTGGCTGCGATGCGGAGCTTTCTGACGGAACAGCACGCGCCGCAAATGCCGCAGGCGGCGCGGGACGCCTTCCTGGCTGGGCGCCAGGGACAGGTGTTCGACGTGAGTTTCCAGACCGCCAAGCTGGCGCTGGTCTCGTTGGATGATGGCGGCTGCGAGGCGGTGGCGGAACATGCGGACCCTGGGAAGGTGGTGTCCGTGCTGAACCAGGCGGCGCAGGAGAACCACGTGGCGCTGCAGCCTTTGGGCACGCCGGCGGATGCCAAGGCGCGGCCGGGCGTGCAGCAGACCGCGTTCGGCCTGACCCTGGCGGGCCACCCGATGCACATCCTGGTCTCCACGGAGGCGCCGGCGCCGCAGGCGGTGCTGACGCTTATCCCGAAGTGATCCTTCAGGTTCGCCTCGCCTGCTCCGGCTTCGCGCGGTCCTTGCGCTTCTACACGGACGTGCTGGGGTTCACGACGATGCGCTACGCGCCGGAACACCGGCGCGCGGAACTGGAGCGTGACGGCGTGGCGATCGAGTTGTTCGAGACGGCGGAGACGGGGCCGGACGCGCCGGCCTATCCGTTTGGGCGCGGCGTGACGCTGGTTGTGTGGACGCAGGACGCCGAGGCGGTGCTGAGCGGCGTGGAAGCGTATGGCGCGCGGCTGCACCGGCCGATGGCGGAGGAGTGGCGCGAGGAGGACGGGCAGACGGTGGGGCATGCGGCGTTCGAGGTGCTGGACCCGGACGGCTATGCGCTGCGGTTTTGTCAGGCGTTGCCGCCGGGGGGACGGTAAGAGAAGGAAGGCCTTCTTTTTTGAAAAAAAGAATCAAAAAACTTTTGTCGGTGCTGTCGCGGACTTAATGGATAAAAGTTTTTTGGTCCTTTTTTTCAAAAAAGGACTGCTTGCTTGCGTGAACTGCGTGGGTGCCGTTTCGATTTTTAGAAAAGAGCGTGTCCTTGGCTAAGGTTTCTGCAAACTTCGTTTGCCAGTCCTGCGGCAGCACGTATCCGAAATGGTCCGGCAAGTGCGACGCGTGCGGCGAGTGGAACACTATCGTTGAGGAGAAGGCCGAGGCGCGGCCTGGGCCGGCGCGAAAGGCTGGGGGGCGCGTGGCGTTCGTGGGGCTCGCTGGCCAGACGGAGCCGCCGGCGCGGCTGCTGACGGGAATTGGCGAGCTGGACCGGGTGCTGGGCGGCGGGCTGGTGGCGGCGAGCGCGATCCTGGTGGGGGGTGATCCGGGGATCGGCAAATCCACGCTGATGCTGCAGGCGGCCGCGGCGCTGAGCCGGGCGGAGAAGCGGGTGCTGTATATCTCCGGCGAGGAATCGGTGGAGCAGATCAGGCTGCGGGCACGCAGGCTGGGGCTGGAGAATTCGCCGCTGGAGTTGGCGGCGACGATCAGCGTGCGTGATATTGCCGCGACGATCGAGGCCGAGCGCGACGTGGCGATGGTGGTGATCGATTCGATCCAGACGATGTGGCTGGACAATGTGGAATCCGCGCCCGGGACAGTGACGCAGGTACGCGCGGCGGGGTTTGAATTGATCCGGCTGGCGAAGTCGCGTGGATTTTGCCTGATCCTTGTGGGGCATGTGACGAAGGAGGGCACGCTGGCGGGGCCGCGGGTGCTGGAGCACATGGTGGATGCGGTGCTGCATTTCGAAGGCGACCGCGGGCATCAATTCCGCATTTTGCGTGGCACGAAAAACCGCTTTGGCGCGACGGACGAGATCGGCGTGTTCGAGATGACGGATAGGGGTTTGGCGGAGGTGGCCAATCCATCGGCATTGTTTCTGGCGGAGCGG
>CAZZYR010000426.1:0-2462 GCA_964658235.1 uncultured Acetobacteraceae bacterium
CAGCATCACTCATCCGGCAACATCACTCACGGGTAGTGCGATTTAGGGTAGTGCGGTCTCACCAACAGCAGAATTTTTGCGGCTCGCGCGATGCTGCTGATGAAGTTAGCAGCCAATGACGCGGTCCGGCTAGTTGCGAAATGTGGTGTTTCTTGCGATGGAGCCGGTTGGCAAGTCGGGCGGGCAATCCGACATAGGCAAGATGAGCGAACCACTCAACAGCGCGGAAATTCCGGCCGCTCCGCAGGCCGCCATCCCCAAGCCGCCAATGCCCAAAGAGATCGGCGGCCCCAAGGGACCGGAGCCGACACGTTATGGTGACTGGGAAGTGAAGGGGCGTTGCACCGATTTCTGAGTCAGGTCATCGCACGCTGGTGATCGGCGCCGGTGGCGGAATTGGCGCCGCGTTAGTGACCGCATTGGCCGGGCCTGATATGGTGTGCATCGGCCGCACCACGGTTCCGGCGATCGAGCTGACGGAAGAAGCGAGCATTGCGGCAGCCGCGGGCGTGCTGCGCCAAAGTGCCCCGTTCGGACGGATCATCGATGCGACGGGCGCGCTGACGATCGATGGGCGGGGGCCGGAAAAGCGGCTTGGGGAGTTGGACGCCGCCGCCATGGCGAAGGCGTTCGCCATAAACGCGATCGGCCCCGCGCTGCTGATCAAGCATTTTTCCGAATTGCTGCCGCGCACTGGCCGCGCGGTGTTCGCCACGTTGTCCGCACGCGTGGGCAGCATAGGGGATAATCGGCTGGGCGGGTGGTATTCCTATCGCGCGTCCAAAGCGGCGTTGAACCAGATCCTGCGGACGGCTGCCGTGGAGGTGGCGCGCCGCCGGCCGGAGGCGCTGCTGCTGGCGTTGCATCCGGGGACGGTGCGGACGGAGCTTTCAGCACCCTTCACGTCGCCTGGACAGGGGATGACGGCCGCGGAGGCGGCCACGGCGCTGCTTGCGGTAATGGATGGCGCCACGGAATCAGGTGTGTTTTTGGACTATGCCGGGCGGCCCATTCCGTGGTGATCGGCGCACTCCCGGCGTCAAGCTTTTGCTGCTACGCTTCTATTATGGGCCAGCGACGGTGAGTTACTGGGGAAAACTTCTTGGCGGCATGGCCGGCTTCGCCATGGGCGGCCCGCCAGGGGCGCTAATGGGCGCGGCCCTTGGGCATGCGGCAGACAGGGGTGCAGCGAGCAAGCTATCGGCGTTCGCGCCGCCCTTTGGCCTGTTCAACCCGGGGAGGCTACATCCCGCGCGGATCGCCGCGATGTTCGTGCCGAGGGAACAATTGTTCGCAATGGCGGTGGTGGCGCTGTCCGCCAAGCTGGCCAAGTGTGATGGCCCGGTGACGCGCGCTGAGATCGATGGGTTTAAGCGGCACTTTCGGGTCCCGGTGGAGAATGCCCGTGAAGTCGGCCGGCTATTCGACCAGGCGCGGGAGACGCAGGACGATTTCGAGCCCTATGCTACCCAGCTCGGCGAGAGTTTCTCCGATAATCGGGGCGTGCTGGAGGATGTGCTGGCGGGGCTGTTCGGCATCGCGCGCGCGGATGGCCCGGTGAACGCGGCGGAGCTGGATTTTCTGGCGCGCTGCGCCCGCGGCTTTGGGCTGGACGGCGCGTCATGGGAGCGGGTGCGCACCGGGGGCGCCCGCGTGGCACAGTCGGATACGGCGGCGGATCCCTATGCCGTGCTGGGCGTGGCGCGCTCGGCGCCGGACGAAGCGGTGCGCGCGGCATGGAAGCAACTCATGCGGGACAATCATCCGGACGGCCTGGCCGCGCGCGGCGTGCCGGCGGCGTTCGTGGCGCGGGCGACGGAAAAGGTCGCCAACATCAACGCGGCCTGGGACCGGATCAAGCGCGAGCGCGGGCTTTAAACCAGGTGGACATCACCGATCTGCCCAGCCCAAACTGCGACGAACGGCCCTGCGCGATCGACATGCTCGTGCTCCATTACACCGGCATGAAAAGTGCCGCCGAGGCCGTGGCGCGGTTGCGCGATCCGGAAGCAAAGGTGTCCTCGCATTACGTGGTGGATGAGGATGGCAGCGTGCTGCGGCTAGTAGCGGAACGACTGCGTGCATTTCATGCAGGCGTTTCCTACTGGCGCGGGCGCCGGGTGCTGAATAACCCGTCGATCGGCATAGAGATCGTCAATCCGGGGCATGAGTGGGGCTATCGCGCCTTCCCCGCGGCGCAGATGGATGCGGTGCGGGCGCTGTGCCTGGAGATATTGGGACGCCACGCGATCCCTGCGCACAACGTGGTGGCGCACAGTGACATCGCGCCCACGCGCAAGCAGGATCCGGGGGAGCTGTTTGACTGGGAAGGGCTTGCGGCCGCGGGGATCGGTGTGTGGCCGGGGGCTGGGGCGGCGAACTTGCGCGAGATTGGCTATGAGTTTGGGGATGAGTCGGATCTGACCGCGTACCGGCGGCACTGGGAGCAAGGCCTTCTTTTT
>CAZZYR010000427.1:0-2458 GCA_964658235.1 uncultured Acetobacteraceae bacterium
GGTTTTTGATGCGGCCTTGTTCTTGGTGTTCTTGGTGTCCTTGGTGGTTAAATCACTTTCTTGGCGTGGGTCTTTCCATAGGTTCAGCCTATCTTGGTGACCGCGAAAATCGATTTGAGTTATGTAATGGCGAGGGCGTAGAAGGGGCGCCTCAACAGAATTTGGAGAGTCCTATGGACGGCGAAGGCAAGTGCCCGGTGGTTGGTGGCAGGGAACAGCAGCGCACGGTGATGCTGTCCATGTCCAACCAGCAATGGTGGCCGAACCAGCTGACGGTGAAGATCCTGCATCAGCATTCGCCGCGGTCCAATCCGCTGGGCGAGGATTTCAACTACGCCGAGGCTTTCAAGACGCTGGACCTGGAGGAGGTGAAGCGGGACCTGTTCGCGCTGATGACCACCAGCCAGGAATGGTGGCCGGCGGATTATGGGCATTACGGGCCGTTCTTCATCCGCATGGCGTGGCACAGCGCGGGGACGTATCGGATTGGCGATGGCCGTGGCGGCGCGGGCGCGGGGCAGCAGCGTTTTGCGCCGCTGAATAGCTGGCCGGACAACGCGAACCTGGACAAGGCGCGCCGGCTGCTGTGGCCGATCAAGCAGAAATATGGCCGCAAGCTGTCCTGGGCGGATCTGATGGTGCTGGCCGGCAATTGCGCGCTGGAGTCCATGGGGCTGAAGCCGTTCGGCTTCGGCGGCGGCCGCGCGGATGTGTGGGAGCCGGAAGAGGACGTCTACTGGGGCGCGGAGGACACCTGGCTGGCGGACAAGCGCTACACCGGGGACAGGCAGCTGGAGAACCCGCTGGCCGCCGTGCAGATGGGCCTGATCTACGTCAATCCGGAAGGGCCGAACGCCAATCCGGATCCGTTGGGTTCGGCGCGCGACATACGTGAGACGTTCGGCCGCATGGCGATGAACGACGAGGAGACGGTGGCGCTGATTGCCGGCGGGCATACGTTCGGCAAGGCGCATGGCGCGGGATTGCCGACGGAATATATCGGTCCGGAGCCGGAGGCGGCGGGCACGGTGGAGCAGGGCCTGGGCTGGAAGAACACGTTGGGCAAGGGCAACGGTGACCAGACGATCACCAGCGGGCTGGAAGGCGCGTGGACGGCGACGCCGGTGACCTGGGACAACAGCTACTTCGACAACCTGTTCAACTACGACTGGGAGCTGACGAAGAGCCCGGCGGGCGCGCATCAGTGGACGCCGAAGAACGGTGCGGCGGCCGGCACGGTGCCGGACGCGCATGATCCGACGAAGAAGCACGCGCCGATCATGTTCACGACGGACCTGGCGCTGAAGACGGACCCGGCCTACGCGAAGATCTCCAAGCGCTTCCACGAGAAACCGGAGCAGTTCGCGGATGCGTTCGCGCGGGCGTGGTACAAGCTGACGCATCGCGACATGGGGCCGTATGAGCGCAGCCTGGGCAGCCTGGTGCCTGGCGAGGCGCAGCTTTGGCAGGATCCGATTCCGGCGGTGGATCATCCGCTGATCGACGCTGGGGATATCGCGGCGCTGAAGGGCAAGCTGCTGGCTTCAGGTTTGACGATCTCCCAGCTGGTGTCCACGGCGTGGGCGAGTGCCGCGACGTATCGCAACAGCGACAAGCGGGGTGGTGCGAATGGCGCGCGCATCCGGTTGACGCCGCAGAAATACTGGGAGGTAAACCAGCCGGCTGAACTGGCGAAGATCCTGACGGTGTATGAAGGGATCCAGGCCGAGTTCAATGGCGCGCAGGCTGGCGGCAAGAAGGTTTCGGTTGCCGACCTGATCGTGCTGGGCGGCTGTGCGGCGGTGCAGGAAGCGGCGAAGAAGGCCGGCCATGACGTGGACGTGCCGTTCACGCCGGGGCGGATGGATACGACGCAGGAGCTGACGGACGTGGACAGCTTCGCGGTGCTGGAGCCGATGGCGGATGGTTTCCGCAACTACCTGCGCGACGGGCATCGCCGGCCGGCGGCCGAGATGCTGATCGACAAGAGCCATCTGCTGCGGCTGTCCGCGCCGGAGATGACGGTTCTGGTGGGTGGGCTGCGCGTGCTGGGCGCCAATTACGGGCAGTCCAAGCATGGCGTGTTCACGCACCGGCCGGAAACGCTGACGAATGATTTCTTCCTGAACCTGCTGGACAACAGCACGATCTGGCAGGAGTCGTCGGCATCCGAGGAAGTGTTCGAGGGGCGCGACCGGGTGACGGGCGAGCTGAAGTGGACGGGCACGAATGTGGATTTGATCTTCGGGTCCAATTCGCAGCTTCGGGCGCTGTCAGAGGTGTTCGGGTGCGCGGATTCGGAAGGTGCGTTTGTGCATGACTTTGTGGCCGCGTGGGACAAGGTGATGAACTTGGACCGGTTCGATTTGGTTTGAGGTAGGGTGGCGCGTCCTGGGGGACCGGGGCGCGTTCGATTAGGGAAAAACCCGGGTATTTCCTTTTGGGAGGAGATGCCTGG
>CAZZYR010000428.1:0-2454 GCA_964658235.1 uncultured Acetobacteraceae bacterium
GACAGCACGGAAAAAAGTTTTTTGGTTCTTTTTTTCAAAAAAGAACTGCTTCCTTCATGACCCGCTGGTGGATCGCCCTCTCTGTCGCCCTGGCCCTCACCGGCGTGCTCCTTGTCGCGCTCGGGTTCCTGTTCCTGGACGGCACCGCCATCTGGGGCAACAACATCCCGGTCACCTGGGCGCTGGACATCGTCAGCTACGATTGGTGGATCGGCATCGCCTGCGGCGGCCTGCTCATCAGCGGCATGTTTCTGTTGCTGGACTCGCCATGGCGCGGTGCGCTCAACCGCCTGTCCGAAACCATGGCCCTTCTGGCCGCCGCCGCTGCCGCCGTATACCCGATCATTCACCTGGGACGTCCGTGGTTTTTCTACTGGAACCTGCCCTATCCGAACAGCTTTGCGCTGTGGCCGCAATTCCGCAGCCCGCTTTACTGGGACGCGATCGACATCCTGAGTTTCCTGGGCCTGGCATCAGGCTTCTGGTTCGTGGGCTTGCTGCCAGACCTCGCCAGCCTGCGTGACGACGCCTGGGCTCGCGCGCAGGACACCGGACGCGGCATTCTGCGCGCGCAGTTGTACGGCATCGCGGCACTCGGCTGGCGCGGATCGGCCGTCCATTGGGTGCGCTGGACTTGCACCTATCGAACGCTCGCCTTGCTCGGCGTGCTTGTGGTGGTCGCGCTGCAGATCGGCGCGTCCGTGATGTTCGCAGGCACCATCGAGCCGGGCTGGCACGACACCTTGCTGCCCGTCACCTATCTCGCCGGCGCGGTCCTGGCCGGTGTGGGCATGCTGTCCGTGCTCACGGTGATCCTGCGGGACGCGTTCTCCCTCCAGGATCAGATCACCGCCCGGCATCTGCGCATGCTGGGCTGGATCCTGCTGGGTGTCGGCCTGGTCACCATCTATTGCGAAGCAACCACGGACTTCATCACGGTGCTGGGTGGCGAACCGGCCGAATTCGACGCACTCGCGCGCCGCTTCGCCGGCCCCGTGGCGTGGAGCAGCTGGATGATGGTGACGGCAGCGCTTCTGCCGCCGCTGGTCTTCCTGCTGCCGCCTTTGCGCGGCCGTCCCGGTGTGCTGGCCTGGGTGGGCGGCGCCGCCGCTGCCGGCATCTGGTGCGATCATTACACGCTGATTGTCGCTACCCTGCAGCACGACTACCTTCCCGCCGCCGCGGGCAGCACGCATATCACGATATTCGAATGGGCCACGTTCGCCGGTTCCGCCGGCCTGTTTCTTCTGTTGCTGCTTGTCTTTCTGCGGCTGCTGCCCATCGTCTCTCTGGTGCAAACCCGCATCCTGTCGCCCGCCCGTGCATCCGGCGCACCGGCGCGTTCCGAACATCGTCCGCTGCGCGACGCACCCTTGTGGGGCGTTGCCGCAGAATTCTCCAATGAAGCGGAACTTGCTGACGCCATGCGGCATCTTCGCGGTGCGGCCTTTCCCAGCGTCCGGCTGGACACGTACACGCCTGTCCCGGCGCCGCGGGCAGCATCCGCTCTGGGGTTCGGCCACGGCAAATTACCGGCCATCGCGGTCGCGGGCGGGCTGGCGGGCGCGTCCGCCATGTTCGCCATGTGCACCTATGCCACGGGCCATGACTATGTCTTCAACATCGGCGGCCGCCCGGTCTTCAGCTGGCCGGCCTTTCTCATCCCCACGGCAAGTTTCGGCTGCTTGTGCGCCGGCATGGCGGCCGTGGGCGCCATGCTGGTGCTCAACCGGCTGCCGCGCCTGAACCACCCGGCATTCAATATCGACGGTATCCGCCGCGCCACGCAGGACCGCTTCTTCGCCGTCGCTCACTGGACCCAGGACAACTTCGATCCGTCCGCGCTGGAGCGCACGCTCGCGACCCTGCCGGACACGCCGCTTGCCATCAGCCGGGTGCCGCGCTGATGGCCCGCCTGGCTTTCCTACCGCTTCTTGCCATTCTTGCCGTGACCGGCTGCAAGAAGGAGAACATGTACACCCAGCAGGTGATCCGCCAGTGGGACCGGGATCCCACCGCCGCGAACGCCACCAGCGCGCGGCCGCCCGTGGCCGGAACACTCGCGCAGGAGCAACCAGACGCGCCCGTGCCGCAACCGACAGTGATCACCGCCGCCCTGCTGGCGCGCGGACAGGCGCGCTACGCCATCTTCTGCACGCCCTGCCACGCCGAAAGCGGTGACGGGAACGGCATGATCGTGCAGCGCGGCTTTCCGCAGCCGCCCGCCTTCACCACCGCCCGGCTGCTCCACGCCCGTGCGCAACTCATCTACGACACGATCACCAACGGCCACGGCGCCATGTATGGCTATGCCGCCCGCATCCCGCCGGCGGACCGCTGGGCGATCGCCGCCTATATCCGTGCGCTCCAGCTCAGCCAGGCCGCGTCCATTACCGCGTTGCCGGATCAAGATCGTGCCCGCCTAGCGCAGGCGGGTTCGCCATGATGGGCAGC
>CAZZYR010000429.1:0-2453 GCA_964658235.1 uncultured Acetobacteraceae bacterium
CCGTTCATCGTGATCCCACGGGCAATCAGCCCGGCCTATTTCGACCGGTTTGCCGAAGCGTGCGCGGCGGAAGGATTTTCCCCAACGGTGGCCCGGGAGGTGACGAGCGCGCTGGCCCAACTGGCCCTCGTGGCGTCCGGACTCGGGGTGGCGCTCGTGTCCGCAGGCATGGCAAGGCTGGCACCACCTGGGGTGGTGTTCCGGCCGCTGGCCAAACCTGTGCCGACGGTGGGCGTGGCGCTGGCATGGAACGAGGAGCGGGAAAGCGCGGTCGTTCGCGCCATGGTTGCGGTGGCTGCCACTATATGTTAACACTACGTATCTTTCTGCAAACGCAACAGAAAGCTTCAGGCTGCCATGAAATTGTGGGCTTCGGGCCAGACCATGGGTTTGCATCCCGCTTTCGTTGGCCCGAGTGGCGGGGGGGAGGTGGCGGGCGATGCTAACGCGGGACTGGTGGACCAGGAGAGGGTTACCCTGACCAACCGGCTGGCCTGGGAGCACGCGATCCGGCTGGAAGCCGACGAGATCGCCGAACGTGGTCTGCGCAAGCTGCATCAGAAGCAGCGCCTGCTGACGTTTTTCGAGCAGATCGCAACATTGTCGGACAGGAGCGGTGCGGCACGCGGGAAGCTGCCGGATGCGTTGGCCTGCGTCTGCCGGCTGTCCGGCTGGCAGGCGGCACACGCCTATTTGCCGGAAAACTCCGCGATCGGGGCAAAGCTGGTGCCCAGCAACAGTTGGCATGTGGATGATGGCCTGGATCTCCATGCACTGCAGGAGGCAACGGCGGCCGCCGGCTTCGTGAAGGGTATCGGACTGCCAGGTCGGGTCTGGGAAAAAGCCGGCTCGGAGTGGATCGGCGATCTGCGGGACAGGGGAACGAACTTTCCGCGGCGCCGGGCGGCGTTGGCCGGCGGCGTGCGGGCTGCGTTCGCCATACCGCTGCTGATCGAGAGGGAGGTGGTCGGCGTGCTGGAGGTCTTCGCCACCACGCCGGTGCAGGAGGACCGCGCGTTTCTGCGGGCAATGGAGCAGGCGGCGGCGCAGATGAGCCGGCTGATCGAGCGGGAGCGTGCACAGGACCGGCTGCACGACTCGTTGCACGATGCGCTGACGGGGCTACCCAACCGGGCGAACCTCCAATGGCGCCTTGAACAGCTGGCGCGGGATGGCGCGTTGCCCTTCACGGTGCTGTTCCTGGATATAGACCGTTTCAAATTGGTCAATGACAGCATGGGCCATGCAGCGGGGGACATGCTGATACGGGAGGTGGGGGCACGGCTGGCGGGGGCGCTGACGGGCCTGAAACATGCGCACCGGCCGGCGCTGCTGGCGCGGCTGGGCGGGGATGAATTCACCCTGCTTCTGGTTGGCACGAACGATCCCGGCCATGCGCAGGAGGTGGCCGCGCGGTTGCACCAGGCATTGCTGCGGCCCGTGAATATCCCGACGGGAGAGGTGCTGGTGACGGTGAGCATCGGGATCGCGTTTGCTGGCGGCAGGGCGATGGGAGGACGTGCTGCGTCCCGAGGCGGGAATGCCTCTGGCAGCGAAGCCAACGGTGGCGACACGGCTTTTGGCCAGGAGCTGGATTGCTCGGCGGACGGCGTGCTGCGGGACGCGGACATGGCGATGTATCACGCCAAGGCGCGGGGCCCGGGGCGGACCGCGCTGTTCGATGCGGCAATGCATCAGGCAGCAGTGCGGCGGCTGGCGCTGGAACACCAGCTGAGGGAGGCGCTGCGCCGGGATGAATTCGTGGTGCACTATCAGCCGATCGTGCAGCTTGGCGCCGGGACAGTGGTGGGATTCGAGGCCCTGGTGCGGTGGCGCCACCCATCCGGGGTGCTGCGGGAGCCGGGGGACTTCATCCAGGTGGCAGAGGAGACCGGGCTGATCGTAAAGCTGGGGCAGTGGGTGCTGCAGGAGGCCTGCCGAACGGCGCAGCTTTGGGCGCAGGCCAGTCCCGGCGCGGAACTGACAATGAGCGTCAATGTGTCCGCCCGCCAGTTCGCGCAGCCGGACCTGGTGGAGCAGATCCGGCTGGTTCTGGCGGAGACGGGGCTGGATCCCGCCTTGCTGCGGCTGGAGATCACGGAGACAGCGACGGTGGAGGATGCCGACCGCGCGGTGGCGGTGATGTCCGCGCTCTCCGCGCTGGGCATCCGGATGAGCATCGATGATTTCGGCACCGGGTTTTCCAGCCTCAGCTATCTGCACCGGTTTCCGCTGCATGTGCTCAAGATAGACCGGTCCTTCGTGTCCAGGATGGAGACCAGCCGGGAGAGCCGGCAGATTGTGCACACGTTGATGAACCTGGCACGGAGCCTGGGGATGGAGGTGGTGGCGGAGGGCGCGGAGACGGCAGCCGAAGTGGAGCGGCTGCGGGCGATGGGATGCGATTATTGCCAGGGGTTTTACTTTGCGCGGCCGTTAGAGGCGGGGGCGGC
>CAZZYR010000430.1:0-2450 GCA_964658235.1 uncultured Acetobacteraceae bacterium
CTAGGTTAAAGAAGGCAAGGCCTTCTTTTTTGGAAAAAAGAAGCAAAAAACTTTTGTCAGTGCTGTCGCGGACTGAATTGATAAAAGTTTTTTGGTTCTTTTTTTCAAAAAAGAACTGCTTTCTTCCTTCACTCCTCCGCCGCCAGCAACGCCGCATTCCCCCCCGCCGCCGCCGTATTTACTGAAACAGTCTGCTCAATCGCAAACCGCCGTAAATACTCCGGTCCCCCAGCCTTAGGTCCCGTGCCGGACAGCCCAGAGCCGCCAAATGGCTGGCTGCCGACCACGGCGCCGATCATGTTGCGGTTGACGTAGATGTTGCCGGTGGACAACCGCCGCGCGATGCGGTCCGCCGCGGCATCGATCCGCGTATGGATGCCCAACGTCAGGCCGTATCCCGTGGCTTCGATTGCGTCCAGCAGCGCGTCCTGCTCGGTGGCGCGATAGCGGACCACATGCAGGATGGGTCCGAAGATTTCCGCATCCAGGTCCCGCACGTGAGCCAGTTCGAAGATGTGCGGGGCAATGTAATTGCCGCGGTTCGGGGCATTACCGGCATAATGCATGCGGGCGGTCCGGCCGGCGGTTTCGATGGAGGTCCGCAAGGCTGCATGGGCTTCGGCGTCTATCACCGGCCCAAGATGCGTGCTGGGGTCTCGCGGATCGCCGATCCGAAGTTCCGCGGCCGCGCCGGCAATCATCGCAATTACACGGTCCGCGATGTCGTCCTGGACGCAGAGCAGGCGCAGCGCACTGCAACGTTGGCCCGCGCTGCGGAAGGCGCTGGTGATGACGTCATCGGTCACCTGCTCCGGCAACGCGGTGGCATCCACGATCATGGCATTGATGCCGCCTGTCTCCGCAATCAGCGGAACGATCGCACCATCCTTGGCGGCCAGGCTCCGGTTGATGGCGCGCGCCACCGGCGTTGATCCGGTAAAGGCCACCCCCGCGACACGGGGGTGCGCAATCAAGCGCGCGCCGATCTCACCATCGCCAAGAATCAAATGCAGGGCGGTTTCCGGAATGCCTGATTGGTGCAGGATGCGGACCGCGATGGCGGCGATCAGCGGTGTCTGTTCGGCCGGCTTGGCGACAACCGTGTTGCCGGCGGCCAACGCCGCGGCGACCTGCCCGATGAAGATCGCAAGCGGAAAATTCCATGGCGAAATGCAGACGAAGGCACCGCGGCCACGATGGCGCAAGACATTGCGCTCGCCGGTGGGGCCTGGAAGCGTTTGCTCGTTGCCGAACAGCGTGCGCGCCTGGGCCGCGTAATAGCGCAGGAAGTCCACCGCTTCGCGGATCTCAGCCACGCCGTCATCGAGCGTTTTGCCGCCTTCCTCGGCAAGGATGAACAGCAGGCGGCCGCGGTGCTGCTCCAGGCGATCCGCCGCGCGGTCTAGCGCAGTGGCGCGGGTGTCCGCAGGTGTTTGGGACCATGCGCGGAATCCGGCATGAGCGGCTTCCACGGCGATCTCCGCCATGGCTGGTGTAGCGTCTGTCACTTCGCCGAGCGCGCGGGTCGCGTCGTTGGGAGAGAGCGGGACGCGCGGCGCGCCAGTATGCATGGCGCCGTCAATAACGCTGGCGGCAACTGCAGGCCCCTCATGGGCCGCCACATCCGCCAGCAACGCGGCAAGGGACGCCGCATCGCCAAATTCGACGCCGAGCGAATTGCGGCGCTGCGGGGCGAACAGGGCGCCGGGGAGGGGAAGCGAGGCATGCCGTGCGCGGGCAGCGGTGCCGATGATGACGGCGGGACGGCGCAGCAGGGACTCCACGGGCACGTTGGCGTCCGCGGCGACCGAGACGAAGGACGAGTTGGCGCCATTCTCCAGCAACCGGCGCACCAGGTAAGCCAGCAGGTCCTCGTGCACGCCAACCGGGGCATAGGTGCGCACGGCAAGTCCAGGGTTCGCCTCCAGCAAGGCGGCATAGAGCGCGTCGCCCATGCCGTGCAGGCGCTGGAATTCGTAGCCATCCGTATTGCCGGCGCGTTCAATAACACTGGCGACGGTGAGCGCGTTATGGGTGGCGAATTGCGGGTAGATACGCGGCCGCTGCGCGAGCAGGCGTTCCGCGCAGGCGATGTAGCTCAAATCCGTCATCGGCTTGCGCGTGAACACCGGATAGTCCGGCAGGCCACGCTCCTGCGCGCGCTTGATCTCCGTGTCCCAGTAGGCGCCTTTCACTAGGCGGACCATGAAGCGGCGATCCAGCGATTTTGCGAGTTCGCCGACCCAGTCGATGGTTTCCCGCGCGCGCTTGCCATAGGCCTGGATGGCCAGGCCGAAACCGTCCCAGTTCGCCAACTGCCGATCCCCGGCCACGGCGGCAATGACATCCAGCGACAGTTCGAGCCGGTCGGCTTCTTCCGCATCGATGGTGAAATTCAGGCCGCGTATAGCGGCCGCACGGGCCAAGTCGCGCACCCGCGGGACGAGTTC
>CAZZYR010000431.1:0-2448 GCA_964658235.1 uncultured Acetobacteraceae bacterium
ATGCCGATCAGCGGAATGCGCCTGGCTGCCGAACGGACCGACGATAAAGCACGCTGGCCAGCCACGAGTTGAGAGAACGACTCCAGGCTGGCACCTGTAGCCTCCAGGACCTTCGACAGGCTTTCTGTGCCTGGCCAGCGGGCCCGCCCATCCGGCATCCGGCGCTTGGACGGATTGAAGGTGGTGGCATCCAGCCCCGCGCGGCGCGCCAATCCGGAAGCCGACATGCCGTGTTCGGCAGCCAACGTGTCCAGCGCGCGCCAGATATCCTCGTGCTTCATGGAGCGGGAGCATATCAGAAGGAAAACCTCCCCACAATAGGAAACTTAGCTGGAAAACGCTTGCCACGGCGGCGTTCATTAACGTAGATTGTTCTTCTCCTGTTCCTGCACGCTTTGGTTGAAGAGCACGACATACCGCCATCGGCGGCCAGCGGTAGCCGGCCCTAATTAGTTACTAGGAAAACTGTCCTTGACCCTGTTTTGATACGCCCTTACAAATCCTGCCATGCGCTGAACCATCCCACCCTCCACTGCGCCCGTATCTGTCCGGAAATTCGCAGCCGTTCTCTTTTGAAAGGATCACCCGATGGCTTTTTCACTGCGAAACCTCTCTGTGCTGGCCTATGCGAACGGCTTTACGCTGTGGCTCTACAAGACCGGAGCCGACGACCACGCATGCGCCGGAGAGGCCGGGTTCTTTGACGATGCTGGTGATATGCTCGCCGGCGGTGACATGTTGATGGTGTCCGCCCGCAACGGCGGCAGAATGTTCTGCGTATTGGCCGATGCCGCCGGCATCCGCACGGCGCCGATGATGTGACCGCCGGCCGCGGGCTGGTTGACGCGCATGCGGCGCCATCTTCAAGCTCCGGCGCTCTCAGGATTGGACCCTAGCGAAGGCCTTGGACATCTCCCGCGACCTGCCTCTCGACCAGATACTGCGCGGCGACTGTGTGGAGATTATGCGGATGCTGCCGGCTGCGTCGGTCCACTGCGTCTTCGCGGATCCTCCTTACAACCTGCAGCTGCGCGGAGAATTGCGCCGGCCAGACGACAGCCTGGTCGATGGCGTCGATGACGATTGGGACCAGTTCACCGACTTCGCCGCCTATGACGCGTTCACCAGGACCTGGCTGACCGAGGTGCGGCGCCTGTTGCGCAAGGACGGCACGCTGTGGGTGATCGGCAGCTACCACAACATCTTCCGCATTGGCGCCATCCTGCAGGATCTCGGGTTCTGGATCCTGAACGATGTCATCTGGCGCAAATCGAACCCGATGCCGAATTTCCGCGGCCGCCGCTTCACCAATGCGCATGAAACCCTGATCTGGGCGGCGCGCCAGCAGGACAGCCGCTACCGTTTCAACTACGCGGCGATGAAGGCGCTGAACGACGATCTGCAGATGCGCAGTGATTGGCTCATCCCGCTCTGCACCGGTGAGGAGCGGTTGCGCAACGAGCACGGGCTGAAGCTGCACCCGACGCAGAAACCGGAGGCCTTGCTCCACCGTATCCTCCTGGCCAGCACCATGGCAGGCGACGTGATCCTGGATCCATTCCTGGGCAGCGGAACGTCCGCTGCTATGGCGCGGCGGCTGCATCGCCATTTTGTCGGGATCGAGCGCCACCCCGCTTATGTCGAGGCGGCGATTGGCCGGGTCCGGCGCCAAAAACCCGCCCCTCCCGAGGCGATGGAGGCCACGCCGAGCCGGCGGGACACGCCGCGGGTCTCCTTTGGCAGCCTGGTCGAACGGGCTTTGGTGGTGCCGGGCACCCTGCTTGTGGACCGGCAGCGGCGGGTGACGGCCACGGTCATGGCGGACGGCACGCTGCTATGCGGTCCCCATCGCGGTTCCATCCACCAAGTCGGCGCGTCCGTCCAGAACGCACCCAGCTGTAACGGATGGACATTCTGGCACACCGATCAGAACGGCGTCCTCTCGGCCATCGACAAGCTCCGCGATCTCTAGCTGGCCACAAGAAAAACTGAAGGCTGTGCCGCCGGTCCATGCACGCGCCGGCTTGTCAGATTAGGGTGCGCGCCTCTAAACCCGGGGCCTACACCTTGAGGATTTGGCAGCATGGCGTTTCCCTTACGAGGTGCGACCGTTGTGATTACCGGCGCCGCCGGCGGCATAGGCGCGGCGCTGGCCTCCAATCTGGCAAAGCGGGGGGCAAACCTCGCTTTGGCCGATCGGGATGCGCAAGGGCTCAACAAGGTGGCTGAAGCGGCGCGCCAGGCAGGCGTCAAGGTCAGCACCCATGTGCTGGACGTGGCTGACCGTGCTGCACTGGAAGCCCTGCCGGAAGCCGTGCTGGCCGAGCATGACCGCGTCAGCGTCCTGGTGAACAATGCCGGCGTGGCGCTGGCCGGCGACTTCGCGGATGTCACGATGGCCGATTTCGAATGGCTGTTCGACATCAACTTCTGGGCGCCGGTGCGGCT
>CAZZYR010000432.1:0-2445 GCA_964658235.1 uncultured Acetobacteraceae bacterium
CTGGCCGGCCAATGCACAACGCGAGGGAACCTGCCCATGGATGTCCAGCGAGAGACGACCAGCCAGCCGCAAACTTTGCCCAGAGTCTCCGGCGAAAACATGACGCCCTGGCTTTTCGTGGTGCTGCTGGTGGTGCTCTTTGCCGGCGGGCTGTTCGGATATGATCAGGGGGTGATTTCCGGGGCTTTGAACGCCATCAAGCACACCTTCTCGCTCAGCACGCTAATGGTCCAGGTGGTGACGAGCTGGGTGACGCTTGGAGCGCTGGCGGGATCACTGGCGGGCGGCGAGATGGGCGACCGGATCGGCCGCAAGCGCACGATGCTGATTGCGGGCGCCTTGTTTACGGTGGGTGCGATCGTGCAGTGGGCGGCGCCGGACGTGGTGGTGCTGGTGGCCGGCCGGCTGATGGTAGGGCTGGGCGTGGGCGTGGCGGCGGTGGCGGGGCCGCTCTATGCCGCCGAGCTCGCGCCGGCCGGACTGCGGGGCCGGTTCGTGTCCGGCTACCAGCTGGCGATCACCATCGGGATTTTCCTGGCCTATCTGGTCGATGGCTGGCTGTCCGCGAGCGGGGCCTGGCGGGCGATGTTGGGCGCGGCGGCCGTGCCGGGCGCCGCCTTGTTCATCATGTCGCTGGTGGCGCCGGAATCTCCGCGCTGGCTGATGATGAAGTTACGGCGCGAAGATGCGGCGCGGGAAGCCCACAAGGTGCAGCCGGCCATTGACGTGGAGCCGCGCCTGGCGGCCATTGAAGTGGCGTTGCGGCAGGATGCGACGCGCACATCCTGGCGGGAGGTGTTTCATAGCCAGTGGCGGAAGCCGCTGATGGTGGGGCTTGGCCTGGCGATATTCCAGCAGATCACCGGCATCAACGCGATCATCTATTACGCCAACCAGATCTTCGCCTCCGCTGGGTTTGACACGGAGGTGTCGCGCACCACGGTGACCACGTGGGCAATTGGCGGCGTGAACGTGCTGGCGACGGTGATAGCGATTGCGTTCATCGACCAGATGGGGCGCCGCAAGCTGCTGCTGGCCGGGCTGCTGGGCATGGGCGTCAGCCTGGCGGTGGTGGGCACTGCGTTCCGCTACATCTCCGCCGCGCCGGCGGGTGCGGCCGGGCCGACGACGGCGGGCATCATCACCGTAATCGCGTTGGTATTCTTCATCATCTGCTTCGCGTTCTCGCTTGGGCCGGTCACCTGGACGGTGATCAACGAGATCTTCCCCGCGCATATCCGTGGCAGGGGCGTGGCGGTGGCGACTGCGGTGAACTGGGGCTCCGCGTTCCTGGTGAGCCAGGGGTTCCTGTCCCTGGTGGATGCGATCGGGAGTTCGCTGTCTTTCTGGCTGTTCGCGGTGTTCTGCTCGATCGGGTGGGTGTGGATTTACTACACGGTGCCGGAGACGAAGGGGCAGACGCTGGAGGAGATACAGACGGGCTGGGCGAAGTAGGGAAAGGAAGCCTTCTTTTTTGAAAAAAAGAAGCAAAAAACTTTTCTCAATTGGACCCGCGCCGTTCCCAGCGTCGGGTCCAAATCGACAAAAGTTTTTTGGTTCTTTTTTCCAAAAAAGAACTCTTCCTTTCTTCAGAAGAAGCCCATCGCCTTCGGGCTGTAGCTCACCAGCATGTTCTTCGTCTGCTGATAATGATCCAGCATCATCTTGTGGTTCTCACGCCCAATCCCGGACTGCTTATACCCGCCGAACGCCGCATGCGCCGGATACAGATGGTAGCAGTTCGTCCAGACACGGCCGGCCTGGATGCCGCGGCCGAAGCGGTACGCGCGGTTGGTGTCGCGCGTCCACACGCCGGCGCCAAGGCCATAGAGCGTGTCATTGGCAATCGCCATCGCGTCCTCGTCGTTCTTGAACTTCGTCAGTGACAAGACGGGTCCAAAAATCTCCTCCTGGAAGATGCGCATGCGGTTGTGGCCTTCGAAGACGGTGGGCTTGACGTAGTAGCCGCCTTCCAGGTCACCGCCGAGATTGGCGCGTTCGCCGCCGGTCAGGACCTTGGCCCCTTCCTGCTTGCCGATATCCATGTAGGACAGGATCTTCTCGAGCTGGTCGTTCGAGGCCTGGGCGCCGATCATGGTGCTCATCTCGAGCGGGTTGCCCATCTTGATCTTGTTCACCCGCTTGATGGCGGCATCCACGAAGCGGTCGTAGATGCTTTCATGCACCAGCGCGCGGCTGGGGCAGGTGCAGACTTCGCCTTGGTTCAGCGCGAACATGGTGAAGCCTTCGAGCGCCTTGTCGAAGAAATCGTCTTCCTCGGCGGCCACGTCCGCGAAGAAGATGTTCGGGCTTTTGCCGCCCAGCTCCAGCGTGACGGGGATGATGTTTTCCGACGCATACTGCATGATCAGGCGGCCGGTGGTGGTCTCGCCGGTGAAGGCGATCTTGGCGATGCGCTTGTTCTGCGCGAGTGGCTTGCCGGCT
>CAZZYR010000433.1:0-2440 GCA_964658235.1 uncultured Acetobacteraceae bacterium
GGCGAAATCCTGCTGGACGTAATGCGGCAGCATGAAATCGTCATGCAGGCGGGTGCCCCAGCGGGTGAGCGTGCGCTCGTAGGGCGTTTGCCAGAAGGCGGCGACGCAGGCGCGCATGAGCAGCATCTGGGCGAGCGACATGCGGCCGTCCGGGGGCATTTCCAGGGCCCGCAGTTCAACCAGGCCGAGGCGGCCGGTGGGGCCTTCGGGGGCGTACATCTTGTCGATGCTGAACTCGGTGCGGTGGGTGTTTCCCGTGATGTCCGCAAGGATGTTGCGGAACAGGCGGTCCGTCAGCCAGGGCGGCGTCTCGCGCTTGGGAGAGATGTGGGAGAAGGCGATTTCGAGTTCGGTGATGCTGTCCATGCGCGCTTCATCGATGCGCGGATGCTGGCTGGTGGGGCCGATGAAGAGGCCGCTGAAGGCGTAGGACAGGCTGGGGTGATTGTGCCAGAAGCCGAGCAGGCTTTTCAGCAGATCGGGGCGGCGCAGGAAGGGGGAGTCCTTCGGCGTGGCGGCGCCCATGACGACGTGGTTGCCGCCGCCGGTGCCGACGTGGCGGCCGTCCAGCATGAATTTCTGGGTGGCGAGGCCTTCCTCGCGGGCGACTTCGTAGAGCTGCGTGGTGCGCTCCACCATTTCGCCCCAGTGTTCGGCGGGGTGGATGTTGACTTCGATGACGCCGGGGTCAGGGGTGATGCTGAACTGGTTCAGGCGTGGATCGCGCGGCGGCGGGTAGCCTTCCAGGACGACCTGGATGCCGAGTTCCTCGGCGGTGTCCTCGACGCTGGCGGCGAGGTCGAGCCAGTCTTCGACGAGATAAAGCGGCGGGAAGAAGACGTGGAGGCGGCCAGCCCGGGCTTCGACGGCGAGCGCGGTGCGGACGAGGTCGGGTTCCTCGCGGCCGATTTCAGGGAGGCGTTGGGGGGAGAGGCCGGCGTAACCGGATTCCGCGCGGCTGGCGCCCGGCAGGCCCCCCATGCTTGAAAAATGGGGGGCGGGGGCGGTAACGCGGGTAAAATCCTGCCGCGAAGGAAGTTTGGGATGCGGGCTGAACGGGTCGGCCGGCTGGTCGTACTCGATTTTGTCCGGATCGGCCCAGGGCAGGCTTTCCAAAGGCAGGCGAAAGCCGACGGGCGCGTCGCCGGGGATGAGGAACATGACGCCGGGGCGGAAGAACCATTTGCCGGACTGCCAGCGGCGCTGGCCGTTCGTGCCGACGCGGCGGAGCGGCAGGACGCTGCCGACCTGGCTGGCGAGGCCCTGATTGAAGACGCGGGTCAGGCGGTCCCGGGTTTGCGGGTCCTTGAGCCTGTTGCCTTCGGCGAGGACGTTGGCGGGCAGGCGGCCTTCTTTCCAGAGGAAGTAATGGATGTCCTCGTAGGCCGGATTGATCAGGCCGGGGGAGACCTGCAGGCGTTCGGCGAGGGCTTCGCAGAAGCGCTGCGCGTCCTCCTGCGTGGCGTGGCCGGGATCGTGGTCGGCGGCGAGGAGGGCGAGGTCGCGCCAGACGGGTTCGCCGTCGCGGCGCCAATGGGCGTTCAGCGCCCAGCGGGGGAGCTGTTCGCCGGGATAGTGTTTGCCGAGCGCGTGGGTGATGGCGGCGCCGGGGGACCAGAGGGGGAGCAGGCGGCGGAGCAGCTTGCCGGCCATGAGGCGCTTGGTGGGGCCGAGGGCTTCCGTGGTCCATTCGGCGCCTTCGGCGTCCGTGGCGCTGACGAAGGTGGGCTCGCCGCCCATGGTGAGGCGGACGTGGCCGTCATCCAGCGCGCGATCGACGCGGCGGCCGGCGGCGAGGATGGCCTGCCACTGGGCCTCCGTGTAGGGTTTTGTGACGCGCGGGGTCTCGAGGATGCGCGTGACTTTCATCTCGACGTCGAAGACGACTTCGGCGCGTTCGACGCCGCCGCTGATGGGGGCGGCGGAGATGGGGTCCGGACTGGCGGCGAGCGGGATGTGGCCTTCGCCGGTGAGCAGGCCGGAGGTGGCGTCCAGGCCGATCCAGCCGGCGCCGGGCAGGTAGACTTCGGCCCAGGCGTGGAGATCCGTGAAGTCCGAGGTGGGGCCGGCGGGGCCGGTGAGCGGGACTTCGTCGGCGACGAGCTGGATCAGGTAGCCGGAGACGAAGCGGGCGGCAAAACCGAGATGGCGCAGGACGTGGACGAGGAGCCAGGCGGAGTCACGGCAGCTTCCCTTGGCGTTCTCCAGGGTTTCCTCGGGCGACCAGGTGCCCGGCTCCATGCGTACGATGTAGGCAACGAGGTGCTGGACGGACTGGTTCAGGCCGACCAGCTTGTCGATGGTGCGGACGCTGTCGCGCGGGATGGAGGCGAGGAGCGCGTTGAGCTTGGGGCCGGGGGCTTCGAGGCGGCGGAACGGGGCGAGTTCCTGGGCCAGCGCCGGGTCATAGGCGAAGGGCCAGGTCTCGGCCTCGGGTTCG
>CAZZYR010000434.1:0-2428 GCA_964658235.1 uncultured Acetobacteraceae bacterium
GCGGCCTTCGTAGCGGGACTGCAAGGCGCGCAGGATGGTGTCCGCGTCCGCGTCCTCCGGGAGGAGCGCGGCGAGGGTGCGGGCGGTGACGGGGTCCGGGCTCGCGAAGACGAGGGCTTCGGCGAGGCGGAGGTGGTCTTCGGACGGTTCGGTCATGAATGGGGGTCGTCTCGGGGTGGGGCGAGGAGGATGGGGGCGAAGGGGGAGTCCTGGCGCAGGCGGAGGGCGCCGGACTTGGCCATTTCGAGGGAGGCGATGAGGGTGCTGGCGATGGCGGCGCTGTGCTGCTGGCCGGTGAGGGATGCCGGGAGAAACGCCTCCAAGGTGGTCCAGGGTGGCATGTGGCCGAGGGTGGCGGCCAGGCGCGTCAGGGCGTCCTGGACGGTCCAGAAGGAGAGCTGGCGGGGCTGGTAGGTGACCAGGGCGGCGGCGCGGCGCAGGGCGTCCACATAGGCGCGCAGCAGGGCGGGGAGGTCGATGGCCAGGCGGGAGCGGTCCGTGGCGGTGAGGTCCTCTGGCGCGGCGCGGCGGAAGGTGTCCTGGCCAAGCTGGGGGCGGGCAGCGAGCCATGCGGCGGCGGCGCGCATGGCGGCGAGTTCCGCAAGGCGCGCGGCGAGGCGGTCCGCGGAGAGTTCGGCTTCCTCGGCTTCGGGCTCGGTTGGGGGGAGGAGAAGGCGGGATTTCAGCCAGGTGAGCCAGGCGGCCATGACCAGCCAGTCCGCGGCGAGTTCCAGTTTTATTCTGGCAGCACCTTCGATGATGGCGAGGTACTGGTCCACGAGGGCGAGGATGGAGATCTGCGCGAGGTCTATCTTCTGGGCGCGGGCGAGGTCCAGGAGGAGGTCCAGGGGGCCTTCGAAATTGGCGAGGGTGAGGTGGAGTTTGTCGCCGGTGTCAGACATGGGGGCACGGAAGGAAGGAAGCAGTTCTTTTTTGAAAAAAAGAACCAAAAAACTTTTGTCTGTTTAGTCCGCGACAGCACTGAAAAAGGTTTTTTGCTTCTTTTTTGCAAAAAAGAAGGCCTTGCCTTTCACACATTGATCGTCGCGTCATCCGAAACCGGAACATGCGCAAGCATGAGCAAATGATCAAACACCCAGGCGACAGCAGGCAACAACGTATGGCCCAGGGGATCGAACGCGATGCCGTTGGCGCGCAGCAGGGCGGGGCCAGCGGTAAGGAAGAGCAGGACGAAGAGGATGCCGAAACGCTCGATCTGAGCCCAGCGGCGGGCGATGGGCCAGGGGAGGATGCCGACGGCGATGCGGCCGCCATCCAGCGGGGGGATGGGGACCAGGTTGAAGAGGCCGAGGACGAGGTTGACCATGATGAAGGTGACCACCGTGGAGACGGTGGCGGGGCTGAGGGCGGGGATGCGCAAGGTGAGGGCGGCGAGGAAGGCGAGGGCGAAATTGGTGAGCGGGCCGGCGATGGCGACAAGGGCCATTTGCTGGCGGGGATAGCGGAAGCGGGTGGGGTCGATGGGGACGGGTTTGGCCCATCCGAACATGAACAGCACGCGGCCCACGGTGAGGAGCTGGCTGATCAGGAGGAGGGCGGGGAGGATGATGGTGCCGACGCGGTCCACGTGGACGATTGGGTTGAGCGAGAGGCGGCCGAGGCGGCGCGCGGTGGTGTCGCCCATGGCCCAGGCGGCATAGCCGTGGGCGAGTTCGTGCAGGATGATCGCGACCATGATCAGGGCCGCGGAGACGAGGAATTGCTCGATGGCGCCGAGAGGATTGGTCATGCGAGGAGCGAGTCGCGTTCGGCGGCGAGGGCGGCGGGATCGAGAGGCTGGCGGGCGGCAGCTGCCTGGGCGCGGGCGGCGGCAAGGCGGGCGAGGGCGGCCGGCGCGATGGGGGGGAGGCTGGAAAGGACGTCCGTGGTTTCTTCCAGGATGCCGGAGCAGTGCAGCGCGATGTCGCAGCCGGCGGCGATGGCGGCGGCGGCGCGCTGGCCGGGGGGGCCAGAGAGGGCGTGCATGGCGAGGTCGTCCGAGACAAGGACGCCATCAAAGCCGATGCGGCCGCGGATGATTGTCTGGATGATGGCAGGGGAGAGCGTGGCGGGGTGGTGCATGTCCTGGCGTGTGTAGCGGATATGGGCGGTCATCAGCCAGGGGAGGTGGTTGTTGGCGATGAAGGGGATGAGGTCGTCCTCCGAGATCGAGTCGAGTTCGGGGAGGGTGAGGTGGCTGTCCGCGGTGGCGCGGCCGTGGCCGGGGGCGTGTTTGCCGATCGGCTGGATTCCGGCGGCCAGGAGGCCGGCGGCAAAGGCGGCGGCGCGGGTGGCGACGGTGCGGGGGTTTGTGGCGAAGGCGCGGTCGCCGATGATTTCGTGGCCGTCCGGCTTGGGGGTGTCCAGGATGGGAGCGGCGACGGTGTTGAGGCCGTGGGCCGCGGCTTCGGCGCCGATGAGGGCGCCG
>CAZZYR010000435.1:0-2416 GCA_964658235.1 uncultured Acetobacteraceae bacterium
GCGATCGACCGGCTGCGTGCCGAGGGCATCCAGGCGGCGGGCCCGGTGCCGCCGGACACGATGTTCACGCAGGCCGCACGCGCCACGTATGACGCGGCCATCTGCATGTATCACGACCAGGCGCTGATCCCGCTGAAGACGCTGGACATGTGGGGCGGCGTGAACGTGACCCTCGGCCTGCCCATCGTGCGCACGTCACCGGACCATGGGACCGCCTTCGGCATCGCGGGACAGGGCATTGCCGATCCGTCCAGCCTGGTTGCGGCTTTGCGGCTGGCAGCCGACATAGCGGACAGACGGATGCAGTAGGACATCGCCATGCCGCGCTTGGGCGTCAACATCGATCACGTGGCCACCTTGCGCAACGCGCGCGGCGGCAGCTTTCCGGACCCGCTGGAGGCCGCCCTGATCGCGCTGGAGGCCGGGGCGGATGGCATCACGCTGCATCTGCGGGAGGACAGGCGCCACATCCATGATCATGACCTGGCGCGCATCCGCGCGGAGCTGACCGCGCCGATCAACCTGGAGATGGCCGCCACCGCGGAGTTGGTGGGCATTGCCGTGCGCACGCGCCCGCACGCGAGCTGCATTGTGCCGGAGCATCGGCGGGAGGTGACCACCGAAGGCGGGCTGGACGCGGCCGGCCAGTTGGAGACGCTGCGCCCGATGGTGGCCGAACTGGGCCGCGCCGGCATCCGGGTCAGCCTGTTCATTGATCCCGATCCCGTCCAGCTGCGCGCCGCGGCCGATCTGGGGGCGCCGGTGGTTGAGCTGCACACCGGCGCCTACGCCATAGGCCGGACCGGGGAATTGGAGCGCCTGATTGAAGCCGCGCGCGTGGCCGAGGAGCTTGGACTGGAATGCCATGCCGGCCACGGGCTGACCTACGACAACGTGGCCGCCATCGCCGCTATCCCGCAAGTAGCGGAGCTCAACATCGGCCACTTCCTGGTGGGCGCGGCCATTGCGCAGGGGCTGGGCGGCAGCGTGCGCCAGATGCGGGCGCTGATTCAATCGGCGCGTTTATAATGCGCGGCTTTTCAATGTGATCTCATCCCGCAGCTGGGCCGCCGCGTAATAGTTACGTTTACGGAAACCCGCTTGCTCTCGGTTAACGCCGTGTTACGGTCCTGTCACGGACGATTAAAGCGCTGTCCGCACAAGGCCGAATTCGCCGCCGACCCCACCGGATCGGGAGCGGGCGCCCCTGTGCGCGGCGCCAAGCACGGACCGGCTTACGGCGGGCGTGCCAAACCGGCGCACCCGAACCTTATCCTCAGCGGAGATCACTGCGTGCTCAGCGATATGAAGAAGCTCCTCCTTTGTGCCAGCGTGCTCGGCGGGATTGCCGCCACGGCACCTGTTCCGGCTGCAGCGGCGGCCGGCCCGGCCACCCTGTCCGCCGGCGCCCCCGTGCATTTCAATGTCATGCTGCCGTTGCGCAATCGCGACACGCTGGAAGCCTTCGTGGCGGACCTGCACAATCCGAACTCCGCGAACTACCACCACTGGGTGAGCCCGGCGCAGTTCAACGAACGCTTTGGCCCAGACAAGGCGGCCGTGTCGCGGGTTGCCGCCTCGCTGCGCGCCCGCGGCTTTGCCGTGGAAGAGCACGCGCGCAGCCTGCATGTGAGCGGCGCCGCCGACCTGGTCAGCCGCACCTTCGGCACCACGCTCGAAGCGCGCACCGCGCCGTCCGGCCACGTTCTGGTGGCTGCCGCCACGCCGATCCACGCGCCCGCGGAGATCGCCGCCGAACATGCCAGCGTGGTCGGGCTGGAAGGCTTGGAGCGCCGGCCGATGTCGCATGTGGTGACAGGCAAGCTGCCCGAAGGCCACGCGGACAACCGCTATGGCAATGTCGGCCATTATTACTACGACGATCTGAAGCAGGCCTACGTATATCCGGCGGTCAATTCCACCGTCACCCCTAAGGGCGGCACCGCCACGCAATTCAACGGCACGGGTGTGACCATCGGCGCGCTGATGGAAAACGATGTGTTGGACAGCGACATCAAGCTGATCTTCGATCACGAGAACTATGCGACCACCACGGGCACGCCGGATCCCACGCTGTTCCTGCGGCGTCCGATCAACGGCGGCGCGCCGTTCGATCCGAACGCGTCCTTCGAGGCCTCGCTGGACGTGCAGGCCGAACTCACCGGCGCGCCGGGCGCTCATGTGGTGCTCTACAACATCCCGAACCTGTCCGATGCCAACATTATCGACGGCTACACCGCCATCGTGCAGGACAATCTGGTGGACGTGGTCAGCTCCTCCTTTGGCGGGTGCGAGGCGGACTACCTGCCGAAATACAATCACGGCATGGACCTGACCCCCACGCTGCAATACGAGCATGAGCTGTATCTGCAGGGCAACGCGCAGGGCATCACCTTCCTGGCCAGTTCCGGCGACG
>CAZZYR010000436.1:0-2414 GCA_964658235.1 uncultured Acetobacteraceae bacterium
CCAGACAGAGAGGGCGCTTCCTGCGCCCCGCAGCGCAAGCCGGCCGGCGCGGCGGGGCAGCGTCAGCATCCTGGCGGTGACCGGCGCGCCCCTTGATGCCAGCGCGGCCAACGCCTCCGCACCGGGCCAGCCATCCTCCAGGCCTGGGCCGGGTCGCAATGCGGATGTGGCGAACCCAGCTTGGTGGGGAGCAAATGTCGTGGGAAGCCGCATGGCCTGTCTCGCCGGTGGTGGTGAATCTCAGTTTCCGGCTGCCAGGTGAATGGCGGGTTAACCGCGTGCGACAAGGAGAAGTCTGTGATCGAGCTTTGGAGCTGGCCCACGCCGAACGGCCAGAAAGTGCACATCGCCCTCGAGGAACTGGAGCTGCCCTACACAATTGTGCCGGTGGCGATCGGCAAGGGCGAACAGTTCAAGCCGGAGTTCCTGGCGATCAATCCGAACCACCGCATTCCCGCCATTGTCGATCCGGATGGGCCGGGCGGGGAGCGTCTGACTCTGTTCGAAAGCGGCGCCATCCTGATGTATCTTGCGGAGAAGGCCGGCAAGCTGATCCCGTCGGACCCGGCCGCGCGTTTGACGTGCCTGCAATGGCTGATGTTCCAGATGGGCGGCGTGGGGCCAATGTTCGGGCAGTACAACCATTTTGCCAACTACGCGCCGGAGAAGATTCCCTACGCCATCGAGCGCTACCAGAACGAGGCCAACCGGCTGGTGCGCGTGCTGGAGAAACGCCTGTCCACAGCAGAATATTTGGCCGGAGATGCGTATTCGATAGCCGATATCGCAACTTTTCCCTGGATACGGTCCGCGGTCAGCAGGGCCATGCTGTCCCTGGAGGCAACGCCGTCCGTGGCGCGCTGGGTGGCGGCGATCGAAGCGCGGCCGGGCGTGGTGCGCGGTTTGGCGGTGATGCGCGACCAGCAGCAGCCGCCGGTGCCGATGACGGATGCGCAGCGGGATGTGCTGTTCGGGAAGACGCAGAATGCGGTGAGGTAGAAGGACGCAGTTCTTTTTTGAAAAATAGAACCAAAAAACTTTTACGCGGGCTGTCGCGGACTCGTTAAATCCGGCTCGGGTTCTCAGTCGATTACTTGGAATGTGGTTGTGCCGAGCGTGGCTTGGATGTCCGTCGATTTCGTCAGGTAGGTGCAGTTCGTCGCCACGTCGCACACGTAGATGTATTGAATGGTGTAGGTGCCCAGCGGGCTGTCAGGCGGCAGCAGGGCGGTGGTGGTGACATTTGCGTTGTGGACCGGATAATCGATGACGGCGCTGGTGGCGATCATGGTGGCATTGTCCGGCGGGGGCGCGGTGGCGACGATGCTGACGCGGGCGACACCCGATACGTCGTCCGCAACGGGCAGGCGGGCGGCGAGGTAGGCCGGCGAGTCGCCAAGGCGGATGAGCGGCGTGAGGATGCGGCCAGGCGCGATGGATGGCGGGACGCTGTCAGGCGTGCCGCTATTGGCTACGGCGATGCCGAGGCTTGGCAGGATGCCGGCGAGCTGGCGGGAATCGTAGTCGATGACGGTGCCGTCACGGCTGACGAGTTCGACCTTGTAAATGCTCCAGGTGCCTGGCGCGGTGTAGAGCCCGGCGAGGCTGGCGCCGAAGGGGTAGCGCAGGCGGACGTTGATGGTCTGGCTTTGCGGCGGCGGCGGGAACGCGGGCAGCCGGCCGTCCCCGGAGGTGGCGTAGTATCGGATGCCGGACGGCGAGACGATGCCGACGCTGAAGTAGGCGGCGCCCACGGTGCCGTTGGTGAGCGTAACCTGGAGTGCGGGCACGCCGGGCGCGCGGCGGACATCGATGCTGGGGGTGATGATGTGGCCGGCGGTAAGCGCGGGCTCGGTGCCCGGCGTGCCGGTGAAATGCGCGCGCAGACTCGCGGCCAAGCGGCTGATGTCAGCCTGGTGGGCGGCTTCCGCGGCGGGACCGGAGATCTGCGCGTGGGCGGCGATGGCAAGGGCCGCGGCGCATGGGAGGGTGAGAGCGAAGAGGGTGGCGCGGTCCATGACTTCTCTCTCCTGCATGCAGGCGCAGGGTAAGACGATCGGATTGCAAACGCAATGGTTATTGCAACCTGGACGTGCAGAAGACCGCGGGGTGGTGGGGCGGCAAAGCGCGCCCCACCATACGGGTTAGGCTTGGGCGGTGTGTGGGATGGCTTTTTCGGCGAGGAGGGCTTCGAGTTCCCCGGCCTGGAACATTTCGGTGATGATGTCGCAGCCGCCGACGAATTCGCCCTTGACGTAGAGCTGGGGGATGGTGGGCCAGTTGGAGAAGGCCTTGATTCCGTCACGCAGTTCCGGATCTTCCAGGACGTTGGCGGTGGCGAACTTGACGCCGAGATGGGTCAGGATCTGCACCACGCGTGCCGAGAAGCCGCATTGGGGAAACATCGCCGTGCC